>JAIOIM010000706.1 GCA_019912505.1 Ignavibacteriaceae bacterium | reverse complement strand
ACTGCGTTTGGACAGTATTCAGGAATTGGTGATTTTATTGAAATTACAGATATTAGTGCTTTAACAGATGGCTATTATGTAGTAACTAATAACGGTGATGCTTTCGCAATGAATAATACCAACGCAGGTTCTTATTTTGGTAATACGGCGGTTTCGCCATCAAGCGGAACTATTTCAAACCCTGCTACAAGCATTGTTTGGAAAATACAAACAGATGGTGGTGGAAGAAGCATTTTCAATGAGGCTTCGAGTAAATATGTTTCATATACTGGTACTAGTAATGCTGCTTATGCTGTTGATGCCGTAAGCGGTGATGCGCAAAGATGGAGTATAACATATTCAGCTGGTGTATTCAGTTTTGCAAACTTAGCTATAGGGACAAGGATTCTTCAGTATAACGCTTCCAGTCCACGTTTTGCTTGTTATACCTCTGCTCAGCAAAAATTCCATTTATATAAATTAACCGCATCAGGGGGGGTGGACAATCCATCTTCTTTCTCAGCTTCCGCAGGTTCAACTAACAATATTGATCTATCTTGGGCTTTAAATGGGAATAATAATAACGTGATGGTTGCATATAATTCGACAAATACATTTGGTACACCTACTGATGGAGTTTCATATTCTGCAAGTGATCCAATTTCAGGTGGTGGCACAGTTATTTATAATGGTGCCGGTGTTGGATATAATCATTCAGGTTTAACTTCAAATACAATTTATTATTATAAAGCTTGGTCTGTTGATGGGACAACAACGTATTCCGCAGGTGTAGAAACAAATGCAACCACCGCAAAAGTTGAGCCGACAAATCATACTACTTCTTTTTCTGCAATAGCTACCAGCTATAATCAGATTAATTTAAGCTGGACGGATGCGACAGGCGGACAAGAACCTGACGGTTACTTAATATTAGCAAATAAAACAGGAAGTTTTGCAGATCCAATTGATGGTGTTGAACAAGCAGATGCTGCAGATGCAAATGGCGGTGTAAAAAATATTTCGCAAGCAACCGGTTTGTACGGTTGGAATGGTTTAGATGCTTCAACACAATATTATTTTAAAATTTGGCCTTATACAAATTCAGGCTCTCATATTGATTATAAAACTGATGGAACAGTGCCTACTGCAGATGCTACAACAGATGCTCCTCTTCCAGCAGGCTTATTTGTAGTAGAAAATTTTAACTATACAGCCGGAACAATTTTAACTAATAATGGTTGGGCGGCACATAGCGGTGCAGGTTCTAACAGTTTAACTGTGACAGGTTCAGGTTTAACATACACAGGTTATCCTTCATCCGGCATTGGAAATGCTGTTGCAATTGTTGCTAGTGGAGAAGATGATAACAAGACTTTTACACAGCAATCCAGCGGTAGCGTTTATGCTTCATTTTTGGTTAAAGTTTCTTCTGCAAGTACAAGTGGAGAATATTTCTTCCATTTTAGTACCAATCCAATTGGTTCTTTTTCAGCAAGAGTTTTTGCTAAAGATGATGGATTAGGTAATTTAAAATTTGGAATCGCAAAATCTTCAGCTGCGGTATATGCTAGTGGTAATTATCTATATAACACGACAACATATCTAATTGTATTAAAGTATACTTTTAATGCTGGTTCCGGTGATGATGTTGTAGGTATTTATATAAATCCTGATCTTTCTGCTTCTGAACCTGTTACTTTTGATGCTGAGGGAACTACGAGTGAAACTGATGCTACTGGTATCGGTTCTGTTGCTCTCAGGCAGGGAACAAACTCTCCAACTTTGGTATTAGATGGTATTCGGGTTGCCACCTCTTGGAATCAAGCCCCTCTCCCTGTCGAACTCTCATCATTTACAGCAAGTGCTTCTGCAAAGAGTGTAACGCTTAATTGGGTTACTGCTACGGAAGTAAACAACTACGGCTTCAATATAGAATGTACAATTGATAATGTACAATGGAAAACTATTGGTTTTGTAGAAGGATATGGAAATAGCAACTCGCCAAAAAATTACTCTTTCACAGATGAGAATGTAGCTACGGGTAATTACGGCTACCGTTTAAAACAAATTGACAACGACGGCAAGTATGAATACTCGAAGGTTGTTGAAGTTGAAGTAAGCGCACCTCTGCAGTATGCACTTGCGCAGAATTATCCTAATCCTTTTAACCCGTCAACAACAATAAGCTACTCTGTTCCGGAAGCACAGTTTGTAACACTAAAAATATTTAATGTGCTCGGTCAGGAAGTAACAACACTTGTAAACGGAATGAAGGAAGCCGGAGTTTATACATTAAACTTCGACGCAAAAAATCTTAACAGCGGTTTGTACTTTTATAAATTAGAAGCCGGCACGTTTAGCGCTGTTAAAAAAATGATGCTGACAAAGTAATTATGAATTATGAATTATGAATTATGAATTGTTAGTGTGATATAGTTTTTCGGTTTATGATTTTTGTGCCCGTATGTTGTCTCTGTGTTAGAGTAATTAAAGGTTTGAAAATCATAGACCGGTAATAATTTATCGGTTGTACCGGAAACTTTTTTTGTTGATTTTTACATTTGAAATAATTAAGGCTGCATAAAAGTAAATCTCCCAGGAGATTAGGGCATGTGAAGCGTGAGTTTTTTTACTTTTATACGGCTTTTTTTATTTTAAAAGGTGTTAACATAAAAATTATTTTTTTCGATAATTAGGATGTTAACGCCATTGCTAATTTTGTTCACTTCAAACTAAACGGCACACGGACTACGGTATTTACAGAATGCGATAAGCCTCATTTCAAATAAAGCTTACGTCCCGTATTATATTCAATATTAATTAGTGATTCGCATCTACCGGTGCGATCATTTGGAAAACCCATGAAAAAATTATTCTTTTCTTTTTTGTTGCTCTGCACAGTTACATTAAACTTTGCACAGGGTACATATTACGATGCTATTAACACAAATCTTCCAACTTTTGTTGATGATTTAAAATCCAGAATTCGCAGTCCGTACACAAAAGTTTCATACGATCAATACGATGAAACCAATATTGCCCACTTTGCAGCGCAGCCGAACGGAACCGGCGGACACTATGTAACCTGTGTTTATTCCGGTTACCAATACAATTACTCCGGCACCTTTACTTGGGCTGTGATGAGTCGTGAGCACACCTGGTGCCAAAGCTGGATGCCGACTAGTTCAAGCAGCAGCAACGAATATTCCGACCAATATCATCTGTTTCCAACACATCAAAACGGCGCCAATGGTGTCCGCAGCAATCACCCGCTCGGAGTAGTTGCAAATGTAATATCTTCATTCTACGATTCTAAATATGGAACAAACACAAACGGTGAAGTAGTTTTTGAACCGAGAAATCAGCACAAAGGCGATGCTGCGCGCGCTATACTTTATATGGCTCTTAGGTATGATGATGTAAGCGGTAACAACTGGGACTTTAATTGGCTGAATAATGTAAGACTTCCTTCGCTTAGTGAGGCTCCGCAGTCATTGGAATTACTTCTGCAGTGGGCACAAGCCGATCCGCCGGACGCATGGGAAATTACCCGTAACAATTATATTCAATCTATTCAAGGCAACCGTAACCCGTTTGTCGATCACCCGGAATATCTTCACTTTATAAATTTTTACGACATGAGTTATGTACCGAACGGCGGAACTTTTGCCGTTGAACCTCAGAACTATGTATCAGCTTTTTCAGTAAGCGGAGTTACTGCACATACAATATCTTTAAGCTGGGTTGATGCGGTTGCCGGAACTCAAGCACCTACGGGATATTTGTTGAAAATAAGCACCGGCGCAATTACCGAACCGGTTGACGCAATAACATATCCAAATGATTTTGATTTATCGGACGGTAAAGGAGTAATCAATATTTCTTCCCCTTCTACAGGCAATATTACCGTAAACAACCTCTACTCTAATACAAATTATAATATTAAAATATATTCCTATAACAACGCAGGCGGGTTGATAAACTATAAAACCGATGGTACGATTCCGACTGTTGCACAATTAACCAACAGCGCAATGCTTGTCCCCGAGCCGAGCAATCAAATAACAAATTTTTTATCAACCGATGTTACATCAAGTTCGATTTCAGTATCATGGACAGACTCCGACCCTGGAACACAGCCGGCTGCCGGTTACATCCTTATCGGCACTTCAGATACAACCATAGCTGCTCCCGTTGATGGCATAGCTTACGAAGACGATTCAAACTTAGCCGATGGTTTTGCGAGAATTTCATTCAGCATAGGCGCTTTTAATCAGTACGTATTTAATCAACTTGCCGGCAGCACTAACTATTTATTCAAAATATTTCCATTTAACGGAGCCGGTGATTCAATAAACTATAAAACTGATGGAATTGTTTTACCGGTTAGAGCCACAACTTTAGAGTTAACTTTTGTAACAAATCTTACCGCGGGTGATATAGTAATTGTTGGGATGAATACAGATGACCCTGATGAATTTGCTTTTGTTCCGCTTGTAAATATTGCAAGCGGTGTGTCGATTAGTTTTACCGATAACGGATGGCTTGCCTCCGGAAGTTTAAGAGGGGGAGAAGGCACGCTTATCTGGACAACTCCCGCGAATGGTGTTGCAAATGGTACAATAGTAATTGTAGACGGAGGTGTTTCGAATGTTGGTACTATCTCAAACGGCGGAGGATCTTTTGCTTTGTCCACAACCGGCGATCAGATACTTGCCTACACAGGCGCGCCAACATCTCCGAATTTTATTTATGCTGTAAATGATGAAGCGGATGGCTGGCAGTCTGACGCGACATCCTCAAATACATCAGCATTACCAGCCGGGTTAGTGAATGGTGTTTCTGCAGTTGCCCTTACCGAATTTGATAACCTTGTTTTCAACGGAACAGTTCCTGCCGATCCTGTGCAGATTAGGTTAGAAGTTGGGAATAAAGCAAATTGGATTGGCTCTGATGATGTTAGACAAACAATGCCGACAGGTTTCTGGCAACTGCCGGTTGAACTTATAAATTTTTCAGCTGCGGTTGATGTAAACAAGGTAACCTTAATCTGGTTTACGGCAACAGAATTAAACAATCTCGGTTTCGAAATTCAAAAACTAAAAATAAACGAAAACAACCCAAGTAATGCAACTTGGGATGTAGTTGGTTTTGTAAGGGGAAAAGGGAATAGTACCGAACAGCAGTATTATTCTTATATCGATATTTCTGATGCGGGTATTTTCAACTATAGGTTAAAACAGATTGACTTTGATGGTACTGTAAAATACTCTCCTTCGGTAGAAGTAAAAACGTTTTTTCCGGATGAATATCTGTTAAGCCAGAATTATCCGAATCCTTTTAATCCATCTACAAACATTGCTTTTTCTATACCGGAAGCAAGCGAGGTTACAATCAAAATATTTGATATGCTCGGGCGTGAAGTTACAACTCTTATAAATGGGTTTTACAATGCCGGCGAGCATCGTGTAACATTTGATGCTTCTTCATTCGGCGGATTAAGCAGCGGTTTGTATATCTATCAACTAAATGCAGGAAGTTTTAGATCTGTAAAAAAAATGAATTTGTTAAAATAGATTAATCACTGAGTCATCTTACTCGCGAATGTTAATGAAACTTCTGGTGGTTGAGTTCTTGATATAGTTAAGCAGGTATCTATTATTAGATTCTTTGTTTTCTTCCTTAACAATTTGAAGATGACTGGATTGAATACACTCAAATTTATAATGTACCACAAGATTTTACTTTGGAAATAGTTTTATCAGCGAATACTATTTGAATTCTAAAAGCAAAACTAAATCGATTTTAATATTCATCCTATCGTAAACTTTCAATTTTTTTCCAGCTGTTAATCGTTATAAAATAGTACAAAATAATATGAAAAATAAAACTATACTTAAAATACTATCGGCACTCTGGCTTTTCACAGTTGTTGCAACCGCGCAGGTGGGCAGCTATTATGATGGCATCAACACATCGTCATCAAGTTTTGTTGATGACTTAAAAGCAAGGGTAAGAAGTCCCTACACAAAAATTGCATACGATAACTTTGATGAAACAAACATCGCAAATTATGCGGCACAGTCAAATGGCAGCGGCGGTTATTACGTTACATGTGTCTACTCCGGTTATCAGTATAATTATACCGGCACATTTACCTGGAGCGTTTTGAGCCGCGAACATACATGGTGTTATAGCTGGATGCCTGCTTATCCTTCAACAAGCGTTAACGAATACTCGGATCAACATCATCTTTTCCCTACGCATCAGAACAATGCAAACGGCAGAAGGAGTAATCATCCGCTGGGTGTTGTAACTACCGTTAGCTATCAATTTTTAGATGGTAAAGTTGGTACTAATACTGCCGGACAAACAGTTTACGAACCGAGAGATGAGCAAAAAGGTGATGCCGCCAGGGCTTTATTGTATATGGCTCTCAAGTATGATGATGTTAGTGGTTATGCTTGGGATTTTAATTGGCTTAATAATGTAAGGCTACCGGCACTTAGTGAAGCATCACAAGATTTAGATATGCTTTTACAGTGGTGTGTTTTCGATTTGCCGGATGCTTGGGAAATTGGTCGTAACGATTATATCCAGACAATTCAGAAAAATAGAAATCCATTTATAGATCATCCCGAGTATATAAATTATATAAATTTTAATGACATGACGTACAAATCCGGTGTTACTCTTGCAGTGGAGCCAACAAATTATGTTACAAACTTTTCAACCGGAACAGTAACGGCAAATTCAATTGAGGTAAGTTGGACTGATGCCGTTGCAGGCAGTCAGGTTCCTTCCGGTTATTTAATTTGTATAAGTTCGTCAACAATTACTGCGCCGTCAGATGGAGTAAGCTATACTGATGATACTGATTTATCCGATGGATCGGGAAAAATAAATATCACTTATGCTGCGGCAGATAACTATACAATTTCAAATCTATTCGGAGCAACAAATTATAGCATAAAAATTTACTCCTATAACGGAACGAGTACAACTATCAATTATAAAACTGATGGAACGGTTCCCACAATTAATACAGTAACACTTACCCCCGTCCTTGCTGCTGAGCCGAGTAATTATATAACAAATTTAAGTAGTGCAAATCTTACACACTCCTCGGTCACTCTAAATTGGACGGCTGCTGTTACCGGTGCTCAGGCGCCTTCCGGTTATCTTATAATTGCAACTGCTTCCTCAATTAATACGCCCATTGACGGAACAACATATGCAGATGATATTCTACTTTCGGACGGTAACGGTTTTGTAAATGCAGCATCCTCCTCTAATAGCTATACTTTTTCTACTTTGTCTCCAAACACATCTTATACATTCAATGTATATTCGTACAACGGCAGCGATGAAAGCATTAATTACAAAACAGACGGCACTGTTCCGTCGATATCAGTTACATCTTTAGATGCGTATGGTACTGATGATTTGATTGCCGGAGATATTCTGATAATTGGGTTTAATAGTGTTGACCCTGACCAATTTGCATTTGTGCCGCTTGTAAACCTTGCTGCTGGTACCCAAATTAATTTCACCGACAATGGTTGGCTAAATACAGGTGCATTCAGGGGAAACGAAGGAATTATCACCTGGTCAGCTCCAGCAGGCGGTGTATCGCATGGAACTATCATTAACTTCACTTCCCCTGCAACAGTTAATGTTGGGTCAGTATCTTCATCGGGTTCTTTCGGATTGGCACAAAGTGGAGATCAGATTTTGGTTTACACCGGAAGTTATGGTACTCCGGTGTTTTTATATGCTGTGAATGATGACGGCAGTGCGTGGCAGGCAGATGCAACAAGTTCCAACACTTCTGCCCTTCCTAACGGTTTAATCAACGGTGAAACTGCTGTTGCATTGGTTGAAAAAGATAACGGTATATTTAATGGGGAAGTTAATCCCGATGTCGATCAATTACGGTTAACTGTCAGCAATCCTTCGATGTGGACTATGTCAGATGAAATATTGACTATGCCTACCGGCATTTGGGCACTGCCGGTTGAACTTACAAATTTTTCAGCTCTCATTACAGGGAATTCAATTGAAATAAACTGGAGTACCAGCACAGAAATTAATAATTACGGTTTTGAGATTGAGAGATTAATAGAGGGAATAAATGTATGGCAAAAAATTGGTTTTGTTCCTGGCTCCGGCAATAGTAACGTCGTAAAAAACTATTCCTTTAGCGATAGTGAATTATTTAATTCTACAGTTAGTTATCGGTTGAAGCAGATAGATACCGATGGTAATTTTAAATACAGTAATGTTGTGTCAATAAGCCGCACATCGGCAGTAAATGATTTTGTAATTTATCAAAATTATCCTAATCC
>JAIOIM010000705.1 GCA_019912505.1 Ignavibacteriaceae bacterium | reverse complement strand
AAATAAGCCGGTTAGTTTTAATGTTAGCGTAACAAACTATTCCGAAAGGGATGCGGTAAATGAAGTTGTTTCCCTTTACATAAACGGCGAAAGAAGTTCTCAGCAAAGTGTAAACATTAAATCGGGCGCAACTCAGGTTTTAAATTTAGAAGCACCCGTGAAGCAAACTGGTTTTGTTGAAGTGTTTGCAAAATTGGAGGACGATGATATTTTGCAGGACAACACCCGATACACTAATTTATACATTCCCGAAGAGATTCCGATTATAATTTTTGAGTCTTCACAGGGCGATGCAAAATTTGTTGAACTCGCACTTACTGCGGCAGATAATGGTAAGGCATTAAAAGTAATTGTAAAAAATCTAAATCAATTTAACTCGATTGATTTAAATAAATATCGTGTTGCAATTATCATCGGCACTGAGGCTCTTCAAAACATTGCGAGACTTAAAGAATACATTAACAACGGGGGTGGTTTAATATTGATGCCGGGCTCAGAAACTAAATTAAGCTCCTTTAATAATTTTGTTTCCTCAATTGGGTTACCAGTTGTTGTCGGTGAGTCTGGGGGTGCAAATAATAATTACTCAATTCGGTTTGGCGAAGTTGATTTTGACCACCCGCTTTTTCAGAATATTTTTTTTAAAAATGAAAAGAAAAAAATTGAATCGCCCGAAATTAATCATCATTTTAAGTTGAATAACTCTGCTGCACGTAATATTATTAAATTAGCAGACGGCAGTGTTTTTTTGAGCGAATACAAAATGGAAGTCGGCAAAGTTCTTCTTTTTGGAGTGGCGCCCGTGTTATCATGGAGCAACTTTCCATTAAAAAGTATATTTGTCCCGTTAATAAATAAATCAGCATATTATCTTTCGTTTGCAGAAAAGAACAGACAAAAGTATTTTACCGGCGATGCAATAGTTGTAAACTTAAAAGGAGAAAGCGTGCCTCAACTGAAAGTTCTTACGCCCGATAAGACAGAAGATATCATCAACACTAACAACACAGCAAACTCGTTTGTTCAGTACAGCAAAACATCTTCAGCCGGTATATACAAATTTTACAACGCTAAAGAACTGATTGACGTTGTCTCCGTAAATGTAAAACCGGACGAATCTATCGCTGAGTACTCAAGTATTAATGATTTTCGGGAGTACCTAAATAAAATCTCTTTCGCAGGCAAGTTAGTGGAGATAAATAAAGATGAAGATATTTCGCGCATTATTATGCAGGCACGGTTTGGCACAGAGTTGTGGAAAATATTTTTATTGATTGCGTTGCTGCTTGCATTGGTAGAGATGCTGACATCAAAAAGCGCTAAAAAAGATTTAGCACATCTTTAATGTATAAATGATGCTGATACTATAATTATAAAGAGTGAAAAGATTTTATTAAAAATTTATGATTGATTTAACAAAAAAAACAACTGAGCGGGCAATACTTGTTGCATTAAAAACAAGAGAGCTAAGTCGTGAATTAGTTGATGAACATCTTGCAGAATTAGAAGAGTTAGCTTTAACTGCGGGTGCCGAAACAATAATGAAAATTGTGCAGGAACGCAGCGGCACCGACCCGACTCACTATGTCGGTAAAGGTAAGGTAGAAGAAATAAAAGAACTCATTGAGCTGAATGAAATTGATCTTGTTATTTTTGATGATGATCTTTCTCCGGTGCAGGTTCGTAACCTCGAAAAAATGCTTGATAGAAAAATCATAGATAGAAGCGCACTGATACTTGATATATTTGCAGGTCGCGCAAAATCGAATGAAGCAAAAACGCAGGTTGAACTTGCACAGTTGCAATACATGTTGCCCCGATTAACAAGGGCTTGGACTCACTTGTCGAAACAGTACGGCGGCGTTGGAACAAAGGGTCCCGGTGAAACGCAAATTGAAACCGATCGCCGAATTATTCGCGACCGAATAAGTCATTTAAAAGAGAAGTTAAAAAAAATTGAAGCGCATAGAGAAACACAAAGCCAGGGGCGAAAAGACCTGGTGCGGGTTTGTCTTGTAGGTTATACAAATGCAGGCAAATCAACAATGTTTAATTTGCTTACTAACGCGGGTGTATTTGCCGAAGATAAACTTTTTGCTACTCTCGATTCAACCACACGTATTTATGAATTAGATACGGCACAAAAAATTCTTTTAAGCGATACTGTTGGATTTATTCGTAAACTTCCTCCGCATCTTGTAGCTTCTTTTAAAAGCACTTTAAATGAAGTTAGAGATGCCGATATTATTTTGCATGTAATTGATTTTTCGCATCCTTATTATGAAGACCATATTCAGGTTGTTGAAAAAACATTAAAAGATATAAATGCGGATAAACAAATAGAACTGAAAATCTTTAATAAAGTCGACCTTATCGAAGATAAAAACAAACTTGATTATGTCCGCAACAAATATAAAAATAGTGTAATTGTCTCAGCTTCAAGAGGAATTAATATTACTGC
>JAIOIM010000704.1 GCA_019912505.1 Ignavibacteriaceae bacterium | reverse complement strand
TAGGTTTTAAAGTTGAAATAATTATTTTTATTAATAATTCAGATGGGTGCATTATCAAGAAAAAATCTTTTCATATTCTAATGAGCAATTATGCCGCTCTACCTTTCATTCCGCACAGCTCGGAATATTCTCCTCTTGTAGGTTCTCCCAAATTAATACTCGTTTACAAAACTTGCTTTACCTTTTTTGTTTTTAATAGTAAGGGCGATGATGTTGTTTTCCATTATTTTGTTTTTCCCGTCTCTCTTTTCTCAAACTTCCATTCGAATATAAAAACCATACAATCAAAAAAAATATTTAGCAACTTTGAAAATGTAATTGCACTAAAGCAAAATGAAGTGATGCAATCATGTAAACATTTCTTGCAATCAAGCAAAGAAGGCTTACAGCAGAACAATGCTGTTTTGTGCACTCGCGCAAAGCAATCTTACATGCGCGCGAAGTCATCTTGCAGTCGTTCAGAGGCATCGTACTTGTGTGCAAAACCATCTGGCAGTCGTTCAGAGGCATCGGACATGCGTGCAAAACCATCTGGCAGCCGTTCAGAGGCATCGGGCGAGTGAGCAAAGTCATCTGGCAGCCGTTCAGAGGCATCGGACGAGTGAGCGAAGTAATCTGGCAGTAGTTCAAAGGCGGGTGGCGGCGGGTAAATTGGTTGCGGTATGGCAACAAAATTAGCAGAAAGATTCGAAAATACGCAAAATATAAGGAATTATACCTCTACATGCTGAAAACCCAAAATTGTCCGGGTAAAAGGACAAATTCAACAAACAAAATTCTCGAAAGAAGAATACCATGCGTGGAAAACTCGAAAACTATTTTTCGATGCTTAGAAGCGTTGACGGACTGCTTAAACTGAATACTGTTATTGTTGATACTGTTGCAGCTTTTAAGAGAGCAGCGTTAGAACTAAGCGGTTTGCTTACCGAAGTAAGCGAATTAGAAACAACAAAACCCTCTACAACGACGGGTAAAACTGAAAAAAAGCAAAACGCAAAATACGCCCTTTGCGAAGCAGGAGCCAACCTTTGCTCTGCTATACGTGTTTACGCGGAGGAAACGGAAAAACCCGATTTGCTTATGGAAGCAAGGTATACCGAAAGCGACTTTAAAAGAATGCGGGATACTGAATTGCCCGATAAAGCCGGCGCGGTAAAAAACCTTGCCACGCAAAACCTTGCGGTGTTAGCGGATTACGGTGTTGACCAGGCTGAGATTGACAGTCTTGCCGCACTTATAACCGCGTATAACGCAGCGATGGGGGAGAAGGATGATATAGTAGCCGACAGCATCTACTCCACCGAAGCGCTTGACGGTCTGGCAGATAAAGGACGCGCTATAATAAAACGACTCGATTTGTTTACAGACCGCATGCAAACAAAACAGCCTGAGTTCTGCGGCAAATACCTAACAGCGCGGCGTATTATAGATGTAGGCATAAGACACGAGGCACCGGCAGAGCCGCCGCAATGATAATCCGTTAGTTAACGGACAAGTGCACAATGTATAATTATTGCTCTTCATTGTACATTATACATAGTGCATTATTAAGCCGGTTTCTTTTGCGCGCATAGAGACAGAACGCATAAGAGTTATGCAATATCAAAATAATCAACCATTATTATAAGGAGAAACAGTATGGAAGTCATTGGTCTTATATTTTTAGCTTTTGTAATATTTACAATCTATTTCATCTTCAAGATTCTTCAATTTGTGTTATTAGCAGTAAATCTATATAAAAAAATGGTGAATCGATTAGATGCGATGCTAAAAATATCGCTGGACATTAGGGATAATACCAAGAAATATGAAAACATTTTTTTAGCTGAGATGAATAAGTTAGAATCATATAAAGATGATGATACATTTGTTTGTGAAAATTGCAAAACTGAAGTCCCCGCAAGTTCCACATCCTGTCCAAAATGTGGGGCTGAATTTGAATAATATATCAAATATTGATATGAATAGTTTAGCTGTCTTATATAATAATAGCATCAGTC
>JAIOIM010000074.1 GCA_019912505.1 Ignavibacteriaceae bacterium | reverse complement strand
CTTTCAGTAAGTATTCAAACTCACGATACGTCATTCATCGTAGCGCATTTTCACTATGTAATGTTTGGCGGAACCGGGTTTGGTATTTTTGCTGCAATGCATTACTGGTGGCCCAAAATGTTCGGTCGGCTTTATAACATGATGGTTGCAAAAGTCGCTTTCTGGTTTTTGTTTATCGGTTTTAATCTACTCTATTTCCCAATGTTTATTATGGGATGGCTTGGAATGCCGAGAAGGTATTATGATTATCTTCCCGAGTTTACAATTTATCACCAAATATCTACAATCGGCTCGTGGATTCTTATTACAGGTTTAACTATTTTACTTTGGAATCTTATCTATGCGGCAAAAAAAGGAACTGTTACGCATGAGAAAAATTTATGGGGCGGCGAAACTTTAGAGTGGACAGTTGACACTCCGCCGACTCTCGAAAACTTTAATGAAATACCGACTGTTTCCGAGAACCCATACCAGTATAAAAGCAATGATGCAAAACATCAAAAAGTTGAGGAGGCGGTTTGAGTGATATCCAATCGGCAGTTCCTGCTCAGCACGTGCATAGAGATGACGTCGGTTCCCGAATGGGCGTGTGGCTGTTTCTCTTTACCGAATTAATTTTATTCGGGGGTATGTTTTTTCTCTATTCGGTTTATAGGTTTATGAATCAAGATGCTTTTCATCTTGCGGCAAAAGAATTGAACACACTTATTGGAACTTTTAACACTGCAATTCTTTTAACGAGCAGTCTTACAATAGCACTCTCAATTGTAGCTATTAGAAACGATAATAAAAAGCTGTCAATATTTTTACAATTAATTACACTTGTGCTTGCATTTGGTTTTCTTGTAAATAAATTTTTCGAGTGGTCTGCAAAATTTCAGCATGGAATATACCCCGGCAGCGAACTGTTGCTGGCAAAAGAGAAAGGCGAAATTTTATTCTTTGGTCTTTATTATGTGATGACCGGGCTGCACGGGCTGCATGTAATCATCGGTATGTGTGTAATCGGCTGGATTACGGTCTACACAATAAAAGGAAAAATTAATAAAGACAGTTTTGTAAAACTTGAAGGCGCCGGGTTGTACTGGCACTTAGTTGACATTATTTGGATATTCTTATTTCCATTGTTTTATCTTATTACATGAGGATTAGGTGATAGAAAATCAAAATACACACGAAGCACATGCACACAGCTATGGCATTTATATATTGGTTTGGCTTGGGTTGTTGGCACTAACAGTAGTTACTGTCACCGTGGCTGGATTAAATTTCGGCGCACTAACGGTTGGAACTGCATTGCTTATCGCTTCGGTAAAATCATTTTTAGTACTCAAAATATTTATGCACTTAAATGTAGAGCAAAAGGTTTTTAAAGTGTTTGTTGGTGTAGCACTCCTTTTTATAGTAATATCTTTTGCCCTCTTATTTGCTGATTATTCTTTTTTGCGAGTTTAAATTATGTTTGATGGCGCATCAAATTTTGTAACTTCTGTTGATAATACGTTTCTAATGGTGCTTGGTATTTCGGTATTTTTTCTCGTCTTAATAACAGGCTTGATGATATATTTTGTCTTTAAGTACAGCCGAAAAAAAAATCCGGTTGCCACAAATATAGAGGGGAATGTTGCATTAGAAATTACATGGACAGTTATACCAACTATTTTGGTGCTGGTTATGTTTTGGTATGGCTGGATAGGTTATAAGGAAATGGCAACCATTCCCGAAGACGCTATGAAGATTGATGTAACTGCACAGATGTGGAAGTGGACATTCAAATATTCGACCGGTTTGGAGACAGATACACTTTACGTTCCCGCTAATAAACCGATTGAAGTTATCCTTCATTCACGGGATGTTAATCACGCTTTTTTTGTGTCGGCATTCAGAGTAAAAAAAGATGTTTTGCCGGGAAGAACAAACAAAGCCTGGTTCGAAGCCGCCGAAGGCTCTTATGATCTTTCGTGTGCAGAATATTGCGGACTCAATCACTCAAAAATGTACACAAGAGTTGTAGCGCTCCCCGAAGCAGAGTTTAACAAATGGTTGGAAGTGAAGACAAAAAGTTCAAGCAAAGATTCAACTGAATCAGGAAAAGATACTACAGCAGTTTCTAAAGATTAACGGATAAAAACTAAAAGCATATTTGAAAAATAAAATCAAAATATTAGTAGAGCTTACAAAACTTAGAATTACTCTTTTTGTAACGGTAACTACAGCTTTCGGATTTATAAGTTATGCCGGTGGTTTTACACTTGTAATAATTCCTACGGTTATAGGTATTCTTTTGCTTGCATGCGGTTCAGCAGTAATTAATCACTACCAGGAGCGCGCTACGGATGCGCTAATGGATCGTACGAAAAATCGTCCGATTCCTGCTGGAAAAATTACACCGCCTGCAGCATTGACTGTTGCTGTGGTTTTAATAATTACAGGAAGTATTGTTCTTTTTTTTGGTTCAGGCTGGCTTGCAATGGTTTTAAGTTTGCTTAACTTAATCTGGTACAACGGAATTTATACGCCGTTAAAAAAAGTTAACCCTCTTGCTATAATTCCGGGCTCAATCGTTGGTGCAATTCCGCCTGCAGTTGGGTGGGTTGCAGCAGGCGGTTCTCTGCTCGATCCGCAATTGAGCATACTTGCCTTTTTCTTTTTTATCTGGCAAATACCGCACTTCTGGCTTTTGCTTTTAGTATTTGATAAGGATTATGAAAAAGCCGGATTTCCGACATTAACAAAAATTTTTAATCATCAACAGCTTGCGCGTATTACATTTATTTGGATAATTGCCACAGTTGTTACTAGTTTTTTAATTCCACTTTTTGGAATCGTTAATTCGCAATGGATAAATATTGGATTATTGGCTGCCGGCGTCTGGCTTTGCTGGGATTCAATAAATTTATTACGACAATCAGATGGTAAAATATCTTTTAAGTTTGCATTTATGCACATAAATTATTTTGCTCTTTCAGTTGTCTTGCTCTTATCTATAGACAAATTGGTAATATAACATAACGTAAATGAGAGAATGTTAAATGGAGTTTCTTGATAAATTAGTACTGCCTCAATCTGCGGAGCATCTAATGCTTCTGCACTACCTGTTAATTGTAACTATGTTTTTATTCATTCCGTTTGTTAGCGTAGTTTTCGGCGGTGCCGCTGTCTCGTTATACTTTAGAAGAAAAGGTATAAGTACAGGCAACAGCTTGTACCTTAGATACGCAAAGGACATAATTGAAACATTAACCCTTACTAAAAGTTCAGGTATTGCCCTTGGCATCCTTCCGCTTCTTACAGCCATGCTAATATCGGTACAGTTGCTGCACACTTCAAATATTGCAACAGATGCTTTTTTGTTCGCCGCTTTTTTGTTAATAACAACTGGGTTAATTCTAGTATATATATTTCGTTATTCACAGTCGTTCAGCGAATTATTTCAAACTATGAAGGACTTTAAGTCAACCAGTAATGAATTAAATGAAATCATAACAAAATTCAGCCGCAGTAACACTTCCCTCGGTGCAAAGAGCGGAGGGTGGGGCTTAATATTTTTGTTCCTTGCAATCTGGACTTTTATAACGGGCATTACAGCGGCTACTTTTTCGGAAGTGTGGGGAAGTGCCGGGGCGTTTAGTATGCTTTTCTCATGGCAGGTGCTGGCGCGTGTGTTGTTTTTTATTGCTGCCGCGTTTGCCCTCACGGGGGCATCAATATTTTTTAGCTTTTTTTACTTGGGGGGGCGTAAAAAAATTAAGAATGAAGAATATAAAGAATTGGTAAAAAATAACGCGCTTACCATAACTTTTGCAGGCGCTATCATTCTTCCGATTTTTTTGATTATAAATATTTATGCTTTGCCTGCTTATGTTTTATCCAAAGCAGTTTTTGCTTATGCACTCGGCGCACTTTTGTTAACGTTTGTTGTTTATCATTTATTGTATGGAATCGGGAAACTAAAATCATTTAACTTAAGCGGTTCACTCTTTTTTGTTATGATGTTTGCAATATTATCGTTTATAGTGCAAGATCAATTAGCTTTGGCAAATGCAACAAAACAGCAATCATTAGTTTTAAGCAGTCAATACGATACATATATAACAGCATTAAAAGTTGAATCAGCCCCAGCAGTAGCCGTAAGCGGTGAAGATGTTTATAAAAGGATTTGTTCTGCTTGTCATCAATTTGATGCAAAATTAGTCGGTCCTTCGTATAATGAAACCCTTCCAAAATATGAAGGAAAAGTTGACCAGCTTGTTGCGTTTATTCGCAACCCATCAAAAGTAAATCCGGCATATCCGCCAATGCCTAATCCCGGCATACGTCCGGACGAAGCAAAAGCAGTAGCAGAATATATTTTGAGTACATACAAAAAGTAAATTCTTATTTTTATG
>JAIOIM010000703.1 GCA_019912505.1 Ignavibacteriaceae bacterium | reverse complement strand
TATCAACTTTTGTGTCTTTAAATTTATCTGTAATTATTGTGCAAAGTTTTTTTGCATATCCCGGATACTGCAAAACTTTTGCACACTGAAAATAAACGTCGGAATGTCTTCCCGAAGTTAACAAAAAGTGTCCGTTTAGCAGAGCCCCCGACTTTCTAAATATTTCCAAAATCTCGTTTTCATTTAAGCTCATTTAACAAGTCTTCCATTTCTTTGATTGATTGAATATCCTCAATGCGTTTTGCCGCCTCAATACCTTTGCTATAGATGATTTTGGCTTCTTCAATATTATTTAATATCTCTGGTAATTCTGCGTACTGTTTATATGCTTCAATATAATTTGAGTCTCTTTCAATTATCCGCTTCAAATAAACTTCGGCGTTTTTATAATCCTTAAGAGCTACCCACTCAATTGCGAGACCGAGCATATCCGGCAAATTCTCAGGTTCTTTATCAAAAATATTTAATCGATGAATTCCGCGGCTCATTTTTTACTAACCTCTTCAATTTTTTTTGCTAACAAAATATCTAATTCTGTTATTCCGCCTTTGCTATGAGTAGATAAAATAAATTTCACCTTATTCCACGAATGAATAAATATATCGGGATGATGATTCATCTCCTCTGCTGCATTACCTACCTGATTTACCAAAGATAAAACGTGTAAAAAATCGGCTAACACAAATTCTTTTTCAAAACTGTTTTGATTATAAATCCAATTTTTTAGCTCGGTTAACGCCACATCAATTTCATTACTACTAAGCAATTTCATATTCACTCCTAAAACTTAATTTTTCAATCTACATAAAAAAAGCGTATTACAAATATAATACGCTTAATCAAAAAGTATTTTACAAAATTAAAACGGCATCATTTTATAATGCCGTTTATTTTATCATAATTCACTTTTATCTTCCAGGTGCTCATTATCCTCAGTTTTTGGTGTGCTGTCATCACTTTCGGCGCTAGTTACCGAGGGAATGGCGTTTTCATCTAAGAATGCAATTTCTTCGCTACCCTTAAAATGTTTACCTGTAATTTTGCTTCCTTCTTTAAAAGAACCTCTCAAAATTTCTTCGGCAAGCGGGTCTTCAATATATTTTTGAATTGCGCGTCTCAAAGGGCGGGCGCCGTATTTCTGATCAAATCCTTTATCAACAATAAATTCTTTTGCTGATGAATCAAGAATAAGTTCCATTTTACTGTCGTGTAAATTTTTATGCAGACTTTTTATCTCGATATCAATAATCTGAGATATATCTTCTTTTTCAAGATTTCTAAAGACGATAGTTTCATCAAGTCTGTTCAGAAATTCAGGATTAAAAAGTTTTTTCATCGCATCTTCAACAGTACCTTTTAGGGTAGTGTATTTATCCGCCATTGATTCCGCACCAAAGCCGAATGAACTGATATTTTTAATATCGCGCGCACCAATATTTGAGGTCATGATGATTATAGTATTTTTAAAATCAACCCTGCGCCCTAAACTATCGGTTAACTGACCATCATCGAGAACTTGTAAAAGTATTCCGAAAATATCGGGATGAGCTTTTTCAATCTCATCAAAAAGAACGACTGAATAGGGGCGGCGTCTAACTTTTTCAGTTAACTGTCCCCCTTCTTCGTAACCGACATAACCGGGAGGCGCGCCAACTAACCTTGAAAGCGAAAACTTTTCCATATACTCACTCATATCAATACGGACAAGTGAGTTTTCGGAATCGAATAAATATCTTGCAAGCGCTTTACAAAGTTCTGTTTTACCAACACCGGTTGGTCCTAGAAATACAAAACTGCCAATAGGTCTGTTAGGATTTTTGAGTCCCGCTCTGGTACGGCGTATCGCTTTTGTAAGCTGCCTAACCGCCTCATCCTGCCCGACAATATATTTTTTTAGTGCATCTTCCATATTCAGAAGTTTTTCACTTTCTGTTTGAGCAACACGATTAACCGGTATTCCGGTCATCATAGCAACAACAGTAGCAATATCTTCCTCTGTAACATCGTGCACAATGTCGCGGGTTCTTGCATCCCATTCCCGTTTTGCAGTTTCTAAATCCGATTGGAAATTACGCTCGCGGTCTCTTAAACGGGCGGCTTCTTCGTAATCTTGTTTTTTTACAACGCTTGCTTTTTCGCGTCTAATTTCTTCTATACTTTCTTCAAGATCCAAAATATCTTTAGGTACCTCAAAATTGCCCATGTGTACGCGCGAGCCGGCTTCATCAATAACATCTATCGCTTTATCCGGCAGATGTCTATCGGTTATATATCTTTCGCTCATTTTTACAGCGGCGTCAACGGTGGCGGATGAGTAGCGTACGTGATGATGTTCTTCATATTTGAATTTTATTTTTTCAAGTATTTGAACTGTCTCATCATAACTCGGCGGATCAACCATCACTTTCTGAAAACGTCTGTCGAGTGCGCCGTCAGTTTCAATATGCTTTCTGTACTCATCTAAAGTTGTAGCGCCGATACATTGGATATCCCCACGGGATAATGCAGGCTTAAACATATTTGATGCGTCAAGCGAGCCTGAAGCACCGCCGGCACCAACTATTGTATGAAGCTCATCTATAAATAAAATTACATCTTTTGCTTTTTCAAGCTCGTTCATAAGAGCTTTCATTCTTTCCTCAAACTGTCCGCGGTACTTTGTTCCGGCAACGAGTCCGGCTAAATCGAGAGTAACTACACGTTTATTCTGCAGTGTTCTCGGTACTTTTCGCTCGACAATTCTTAATGCCAAACCTTCGGCTATTGCAGTTTTACCTACACCGGGTTCGCCAATTAAAACGGGGTTATTTTTTTTACGACGGCTTAAAATTTGTGCAACGCGTTCAATTTCCTTTTCTCTGCCTACAACCGGGTCAAGTTTATCATCGCTTGCGTATTTTGTTAAATCACGCCCGAAATTATCGAGAACAGGTGTTTTTGTTTTATCAACTTTTTTATCGGGCGGAGGAATAGAGCCTCCTGTGCCAGGCATATCTTTTGAACTTCTGCTGCTTAACATTGTATTCAGTTCAGCGCGTGCGGCATCATAATTTACATTGAACTGATGTAGTATTTGAGTTGCAATATTATCTTCATCGCGTAATAAAGATAGTAGTAAATGTTCTGTACCTATCACATCAGCTTTATAAATTTTTGACTCTATTTGCGTAATTTTTAATACTTTTTCTGCCTGCTTTGTAAGCGGTATATTTCCGATTGTTAAAGTACCGCCAGAAGTACGCACTGTATCTTCAATTGCTTTTTTTAATTTCATCAAATCGCAATCGAGATTACGTAATATGCGAACAGCAACGCCCTGCCCTTCTCTTACAATACCAAGCAATAAATGTTCGGTTCCTATATAATCATGCCCAAGCCGTAAAGCTTCTTCTCTGCTTAACCGAATAACGTCCTGCAGTCTATCCGAAAAATTTCCATCCATGTTAAAATCCTTAATACGATAATATAATCTTAAAACAATATTATTTTCAATTTAGTTTCACTAATCCATCGCTAATATACTGATAGCGCATCAGGCAATCAAGATAATTGAAATTCAAACGCTCATAAGAAAAAGTGCCATTCCAGCCGCTAATAGAGTAAGGGGAACCGTGCCGAATAAATTTTCCTTGAATATTGTTACTGAAGCAAGGAATCCAAGCAGCGCCACCCCTCCCAGAATGCGAAATGTTGTGTTGGAATTCATTTCAATAGGTTGATTGGCAATGTTATTCTTAAATTCTTCAATTATTACAATCTTTTTTTCATATTCGCTCAAACTTACAACCTTCATATCCAGGGGATTTGTATCTTTTTTTACCTGGGCATTTATAGTTGATAAAAAAACAATTACAAAAATAACATATATAAATAATTTCATCATCTTTTTTGTATTTTACATATTGAAAATTGAAACAAACTTGTTTAAATATCTATTTTATTTGCTTAAAAAACAAATTAGTAGTAACATTAAATATCTAAAATTATTATTGGAGTAAAGAATGGAAGCCTTAACCGGTCTGTCTATTGTGATTATTATAGCTATAGTGCTATTTCTTTTACTGTTCTTATATTTTGTTCCGCTGGGACTTTTTATTACAGCATATTTTTCCGGTGTGAAGATAAAGATGTTCAGAGACCTGGTAGGTATGCGTCTTAGAAAAGTACCGCCCGTTGTAATTGTAAGAAGTATGATTACGGCTACAAAAGCCGGCATAAAAGTAGAGCAGCCTAAAATGGAAGCTCACTACCTTGCAGGAGGTAATGTTATAAAAGTAATTAATGCTCTTGTATCGGCTGATAAAGCAAACCTTGGTTTAACATTTGAAAGAGCAACCGCTATTGACCTTGCTGGGCGCGATGTTTTGGAAGCTGTAAAAATGTCTGTGCTTCCCAAAGTAATTGAAACGCCTGTAGTTGCCGCAGTGGCAAAAGATGGTATTCAGTTAAAAGCAATTGCAAGAGTTACTGTTCGCGCTAATATCGAACGCCTTGTCGGCGGTGCCGGCGAAGCTACGGTGCTTGCACGTGTCGGCGAAGGAATAGTCTCTACTATAGGCTCAAGCTTAACGCATAAAGAAGTTCTTGAAAATCCTGATAAGATTTCTAAAAGCGTTCTTGCAAAAGGACTCGATTCCGGTACTGCATTTGAAATATTATCAATCGATATTGCCGATGTTGATATAGGACAGAATATAGGCGCAATTCTGCAGACAGATCAAGCAGAAGCAGACTTAAAAGTAGCCCGCGCTAAAGCCGAGGAAAGAAGAGCTGCGGCAGTAGCTGTTGAACAGGAAATGATTGCCGAAGTGCAGAAGATGCGCGCCAAGGTTGTTGAAGCCGAAGCCGAAATACCACGAGCTATGGCAGAAGCTTTTAGATCCGGGAATTTTGGTATTATGGATTATTATAATTTAAGAAACATTCAGTCCGATACGGATATGAGAAATGCAATTGCAAAACCGGAGCGGAAAAAGGATAAAGAATAATAATGGATGATATATTCACAATACTGATATATCTTATAATTATTGTCAGTTTTTTTTCATCTTTCTTTAAAAAGAAAAATGTACCGAAACCTCCCGCAGAAACCGGGAGGCAGCCGGATAGCGACCATAATTGGCTGCCGCCTGCACGACAGCCTAAAACTAGTGGCGGAGAAAGAAACATCTTAACTGAAATAGAAAATCTTTTTAAGCAGGATTACGCAGTAGAAAAACCTGATATGTCTTCCGATGATTCCCTTATTGAATCAGCACCCGCTAATTTAAAAAGCAAAACTGCTATTGAAATGGCAAAGCTAGAGCATCGGCTAACCGACTCAGAACATAAAATGGAAACTGATTGGGAGCGTCAGCGTAAAGCACTTCAAGAAGAAAAAAAGAAAATTGATTCTAAAACTGCGTTACAAGCTGCAAATTTCGAGCAAATGCTTATGGAAAAAGATCATCGCACATCAGTACAGTTTGCAGCAAGAAGAATACGCGGACGGCTTATGAAGTCTGAAAGTTTAGTTGAACTTTTAATTATCGGAGAAGTATTAGCTAAGCCAAAATCATTGAGAAGATGAGTCTGAAAAAATATACTCTTAAAAGAGTTAACCAGGAAACGGGCTTCACAAAAAAAGCAATTGACGAAGCCCGTTTTATTATAAATTACAAAAACGAATTAAACGCGGCTCAGTACGAAGCAGCAAGCGCAGTAGAAGGCTCTTATTTAATAATTGCCGGTGCCGGCACAGGAAAAACGCGCACATTAGTTTACCGTGTTTCAAGACTTATAGAATCTAGATATGATCCACGTTCAATTTTACTGCTTACGTTTACACGTAAAGCCGCTAACGAAATGATGAATAGGGCGACTGTACTTCTCGATAACAGGTGCTCGAAAATTCTTGGCGGCACATTCCATTCATTTGCAAACGCAACACTCAGGCGATACTCCAAAGCTGCCGGGGTTGATCCTTCTTTTACCATACTTGACCAGGGGGATAATGAAGATGTTATAAATCTTATCCGTTCACAGGCAGGGTTTATTACAAAAGAAAAAAGATTCCCTAATAAAAAAACATTAAACAAAGTTTTTTCGTTTAGCGTAAATACCAACCGCAAAGTTGAAGATATTATTGAAGAAAGTTATCCCCATTTTTTTGATCAAATAGATAACATACTCGATATTCAAAAAGTATTTGTGGATTACAAACGCCGCAATAATTTGCTTGATTATGATGATCTGCTTGTTTACTTGAGAGATTTTTTAACCGACCCTTCAAACAAAGCCCGCGCGCTTCTTTCATCAATAAAATTTGTTATGGTTGATGAATATCAGGACACAAATAAACTGCAGGCAGATATCGTAAATGGACTTACGCAAATATCAAAAAATATTATGGTAGTCGGGGATGATTCACAATCGATATATTCATTCCGCGGAGCCAATTATAAAAATATACTCGAATTTCCGAATCTATTCCGGGATGTACAGATAATAAAACTCGAACAGAACTTCAGGAGTACGCAAAGTATATTAAATTTTGCAAATCATATTAACGATAGAGCCGTTGAAAAGTACACAAAAGTTTTATACTCAAAACATGAAATGGGCGAGCTTCCGCAAATAGTAGCAACCGCTAATGAAAATCTTCAATCGAAATTTATAGTTGATAAAATACTTGAACTGCGGGAAGAAAATGTTCCGCTTCAAGAAATTGCCGTACTTTTTCGTTCCTCATACTTTTCATTTGATCTTGAGATTGAACTGAATAAGGCGAACATTCCGTATCAGAAGTTTGGCGGGATGAAGTTTGTGGAAACCGCGCACATAAAAGATGTGCTTGCTTTTTTACGCATCGCCGCAAACCCAAAAGATGTTGTTAGCTGGTACCGCGTTCTTTTGCTACATGAAGGAGTAGGACCCAAAACCGCGCAGAAAATTCTTGACGAACTTGCAACAGCGCGCCTGACGATAAAGGCAAACCCGGAATCTATTACTTCATTTAAATACAGCGATAAGCTCGGTGCGTTATTTCAGTTGCTATACGAATTGCATACAAAAAAAGAATTGCCTTCTGAAAAAGTTCAGCGGGTGTTCAATTATTATCATCCCCTTTTTAAAGCCGCTTATGATGACTGGAATAAACGTTCAAAAGATCTTGAAATATTCCACAACATCACCGAGAATTATAAATCGCTCGATACGTTTCTATCAGATATGGCAATCGAGCCGATAATCGACAGCGTGGTAGATATTAGCCCCGAAGATAAAGAGGAAGAATATATTACTCTTTCTACAATACATTCCGCAAAGGGACTCGAATGGCACTCGGTTTTTATTATTCATGTAGTGGACGGCTTCTTCCCTTCTAACCGTGCGGCAGAATCGCTCGAACAGCTTGAGGAAGAACGGAGGTTGATGTACGTTGCATCTACAAGAGCAAAGAAAAATTTGTTCATCACTTACCCGATGAATTTATTTGACCGAGAAGCCGGGACTACGCTTTCAAAACCATCACGATTTATTTCGGATATTACAAAGGAACTCGCTGAAGGCTGGCTGCTTGATGATGAGGAATTCTAAGTTAAATTTTATATTCAAAGTTAGAATCTAAAAACACAATCGTCCTTACAATTCTTTTACGACTTGACGCGCCTACATAGGGAATCAAAAGACATCTCCGCGTATCTTTACTTAATAAGTCACCTTGCTAACAAATGGGAATGTAGTCATTGGTCTTCGTGTTACTTCGTATCTACTTTGTGTTTCTTCGTGAAATTATCGCATTTTGTTACACAAAGTCGCTCAAAGGCAACACGAAGTCCCACGAAGAAAGATTTCTGCGAAAGGTGAGTTAATAAATAACTCTCTAAATCAACTCAACAAATAAAAACTTACGGAAGTACTTCAACTAAACCATCATCAAGATCATAGCGCGCACCGGTAATAGTCAGTTCACCTTTGCCGGCTAATTCTGATAGAATTGGGGCTGATGCTTTCAAGTAGTTAACTACAAGATTAATGTTTGCTATAACTGCGTTGTCCACAGGATCACCCGGTTCGTCTTTTACCATATCAATAGCTGGCTGAATCGCTTTAACCAAACTGCCGATATGACCATGAAACTCGCCCCCTTGCACTGCTGCACTTACTGCGCCGCATCTTTCATGTCCGAGTACCATAATGTATTTAACATCCAGATGATCGACAGCGTATTCAATGCTTGCAATTGCTTCATCGTTTAAAACATTGCCTGCCAAACGAATCACAAAAAGATCACCCAACCCCTGGTCAAAAACTATCTCGGGTGGAACTCTCGAATCGGAGCAGCTAACGATAACTGCAAATGGTTGTTGTCCTGCCGCAAGTTCCACACGCCGCTCTATAGTTTGTTCGGGATGTGTAAGCATCGATTCAACAAAACGTTTGTTCCCTTCGATTAATTTCTTTTGAGCCTCAGCGCCGCTTACAACTGTTCTTTTATTTCCGTCTATAGTGCCTGCGCTGAATAAAACTATCACAAAAAAACTTAACAATGCAACTACTGCTCTCTTCATAACATATAT
>JAIOIM010000702.1 GCA_019912505.1 Ignavibacteriaceae bacterium | reverse complement strand
ACTTTTGAAAGATAAATAAATTATTAAAAACACTATTTCTTGATTATGCAATTCTATTGTGCTAATTTTGCTCAGTTTAACTTTTGAATATATTGGAGTTATAATGCACAAAAAATTAGTTTTTATTTTAGGGGTAATATTCTTTGGATTGGCAATTTCCGGTTTCCAGTGTTCTTCCACAGAGATTACTTCTGCCAAGCTGTATATACAGCAAAAGAATTATGATAAAGCACTTGATGTTTTAAAAAAGGAAGTTGAAAAAAATCCTCAGAGCGATGAAGGCTTTTATCTTCTTGGCGTTGTAAGTGCGGAAAAAGAACAGTTTGAGCCAATGATAGATGCCTGGTCGAAATCTCTTTCTATTAGCGAAAAATTTAAAAAAGATATTGAAAATCAAAAAAAATATTGGTGGGCTCAGCTTTTTAACAAGGGTGTTAGTATGTATCAACGAGGAATCAAAGCCTCGGAAGACAGCAATAAAGTATTTTATGATAAATCGATTGATTGTTTTAATTATGCAGTTAAATTAGAACCGGATTCTGCCGATACTTACAAAAATTTAGCTTTTGTTTATTTGAGTGCTCAACGTCTTGATGAGGCAATTGAGCCGTTACAAAAAATTATTGATCTAAATAAAGAAATTGACGGGTATCGATTCCTCGGTGAAATTTATTACAACAAGGGTCAGGTTGAAAATGATCAATTCAAAACAACCAAAGAAAAAGCTGACAGCGTAAAAGCTATGGAGTGGTTTAGTAAAGCTATCGTAGTGCTTGAAGCAGGTCGTAAAGAATATCAAAACGATTCTGATATTTTATTAACCCTTTCAAATTCTTATATTGCTGCTAACAAAGTTGAAGTTGCATTAGACGCTTTCAAAACCGGCGTTGCTAACGAACCGGATAATAAATATTACCGTTACAATTATGGAGTTTTACTTCTCGGTAAAGCGGAATATGAAGCTGCAGAAAAACAATTTTTAAAGGCAGTGGAACTTGACCCCGATTATCAAAACGCAAATTATAACCTTGCTGTAACTTATGTTAGATGGGGAACGGCAATTAACAAAGCCGCTGAAGATAGTGGTGAGATGAATAATTCAGAGTACAAAGGAAAGTATCAACAAGCTCTCCCTTATCTTGAAAAGGTGACTAAAAACGAGCAAGGCGATAATTCTTCTACTTGGGAATTAATCGGAAAAGTATATACTGTGCTTGGTATGCAGGATAAAGCAACTGAAGCATTTAATAATGCAGATAACTTGAGAAAATAATTTTTAAATTTTTTATTGAACCGGGAGAATTACATAATGTCTAATAACGAACAACCGCAAGGTCAGCAAATAAATATTGAGCTAAACGAAAAAGAAGCAGAAGGTATTTATTCAAATCTTGCCATAATAACGCATTCTCCCGCGGAATTTATTATAGATTTTACACGTATTGTACCAGGTTTGCCAAAAGCCAAGGTACATGCGCGTATTATTACTACTCCCCAACATGCAAAAATGCTGCTTAAGGCATTAAAAGATAATATTGATAAGTACGAATCCAGATTTGGAGACATTAGAATAGATACCCCACCCAACCAACATTTTGGATTTGTAACTCCCCAGAAGGACGAAAAAGTAAACTGAGAGGTTATTTTTCGATTTTGAAAGTATGGAAGAAATTATTGCGCCACACCACGCATTAATTC
>JAIOIM010000701.1 GCA_019912505.1 Ignavibacteriaceae bacterium | reverse complement strand
CCTGTGCATCTCTAAAAACTAAAATAATACCAATTATTCCATGAGAAGGCTGCGATAAAGGGGAAATTGACGCCGTTACATTAATCTTTTTGTTATTTGAACAATTTATTGATAATGAAATATTTGAAAAGACTTCCCCCGAAGTTAGGCATTGGTTTAAAAGAAGATTCTTTACATCAGAGCTGCTAAATAAAAAGTCGCCCTGTTTGGAAATAACATCTCTATTTTGGAACCCTGTAATTCTGCTTGCAGCTTCATTAAAAACAATAATCTTGTTCTCTTTATTAAGTACTACAATTCCATCGTGTGCAATAACTTTGTTGTCCATTTTCTTACTTGGCTTACTAATAATTAATAAATTCTAATCAATAATCATATAGCAAAATATAGTCTTTTTTAAAGACTTTATAAATGCAGGCACTATTCAAAAGGTTGCATTATAGAACGATATATTTTTGGTGAATTGCATTTTTGCAATCTTTCTTTAAAATATAGGTGAAAGTCGTTCAATTTCAAAAAAGATTATTGGCTTCCTTTTTGAAACTCAAGTAATGAAAAAAAGATAGATGCAGCAAAAGTACATTATAAATCGGTTAATACTAACTATACGTGATAAAAATAGAAATTTATTTTATAATGGTAATCACGCTCAATCTTCAATTAGGAAGAATTAAAATTAGAAGCTTCTTTTTAGCAAGTGCAATAAATAAAAAATCTATTCAATAATAAGTTAAAGGTACAGCTATGAACAAGGATAAAAACACTAAGAAAGACAAAAAGAAAAAAGCCCTGATGACAATTAAGGAGAAAAGAGCTGAAAAGAAATTAAAGAAACAGTCTAGAGATACGACAGAAATAAAATTTTAGAAATAGAAAAGATAAGAAATGTCAGAATTATTTTTTAGCACCGGTTTAATAATCTTGTTGCGAGTTTGCGATGTTTCGTTAGGGACAATAAGAACGATATATATAGTAAGCTCAAAAAAGTATCGTGCCGGGCTAATTGGCTTTTTTGAAGTGCTGATTTGGATTTTTGCAATGAGGTACATTGTACAGCACATGGACAATATTATAAATTTAGTAGGCTATGCATTTGGTTTCGGTTTAGGTACGGTATTAGGCATAACCATAGAACAGTTGATAGGTATTGGTCATGTTCAAATGAATATTATATCAAGGGAGAAAACTGGTTTAATAGCGCAGGCTTTAAGAAGCGACAACAATGGTGTAACAATTTTGCCGGGCAAAGGAGGGGAAGGTGAGGTTTCAATTGTTTACACTATTATTAACAAAGGAAAATATAGAAAGCTAAAATCGCTTGTGCACAAAATCGACCCAAATGTTTTTATAAATGTTCATCCTGCCGCGCCTTCCAGGGGGTTTGTACACGGCAGCAGGAAATAAGCATTTATACTAATGTTTTGTAGAACGAAAACAATCTTATTAAAAGAAAATTATCGATGGAGATAAAATGAATAGCAGAAAAATTTATGTAACCGAAAAAGATAAAACAAAACTAAAAAGCTTATTTGCTTCAACAATAGGCTTTAGAACTCACGATTTGAAAACGGTTAAAGATTTATTAAGTGAGTTAGAACGCGCAGAAGTAATTGAAGAAGGCACAACTAAATCTGTAGTTTCAATGAATTCAACGGTT
>JAIOIM010000700.1 GCA_019912505.1 Ignavibacteriaceae bacterium | reverse complement strand
TTGTACATTGATTAAGCATTAGTATCATTTATTAAATAACCAGCTTCTGAACCGACAACTTTGGCGGTGAAAATATCAGTGTTTCTAACTATGTCTACTTTCCCTTTTTCACCATAGGTATCTACAATTGGACTGCCTTTTTTTCTTAATGTATAAGCAAAAGCGGGTTCGTAATAAGAACGAGGAATATCAGAACTGCCTACCGGAACATAAGCCAATACTGCGTTGTCAGACCATAAATCAGAGAAAGTGCCATCATCTGCTGCGCTGACTGCATCGCCGACATAGAGCTGCTCGAAGTTTAAAAGCTGCCGTAATAGTTCGGGCGTAATTACTGCATGTTGAGTGTACTTGATGCGGTCAACTATAGATGGATGGTTTTTTAATGCTTTGAATGCTTGAGCGCCAAGGACACAAACGTTAGGGCGTTTTGCAATTTTACCTCGAATAGCTTCAACGGCAGTATCGAATATTGCAAAGGGATCAGAGCTTGTGTTTGTGAATTTATCACCAGCTGCAAGAGTTACTTTATTGCCTGATGGATAAGTGCCGAGAGTTTGAGCAAGATCGGCAATTGATTTTTCTAAACGAAGCGCAATACCATCAGCAACTACATGAGCCGCGTGAAGTTTTAACGGGGTTGGGTCTTCGGATATTTCACGATAATCCATCGGATATTCAAGATCATGTTCAGTTAGAACAAAATCAATTGTAGTTCTACCTTCGGGAGAAATACGATTTGAATTAGCTCGTATAGCTCTTTCAGTATTATAAATTTTAAAAGCTTCTTTTGAGAATTGAGGTATTTTGCCCCCTTCCTTTTGAACTTCTACAACAGGGAACAAAGAGGTTCCAATAAAAGTTGCATTATTATACCCGCGTGCAATTTCGGTGAGAACGGGATCAACAATACGATTATTTGCGAGAGACATATTATAACTCCACTTTTAGTTATTTAACACTTGTTTAACTGCGGCGATATAAGAGATTTTTTTATCGCCCATAATTTTTAAAGCTTTTTTGTGAACGGATTTAGAATTTTCATCTACCGGAAGACCATCATAATCATCAACTACTATATCAGAATCTTCATCGGGTTTTTCGCTAAAGTTTTCATAATAAATTATTTTAGGAAACGAGTTAACCAGATCAACAAAAAGTTGATTGATGTCATTCCTAAATTTATCGGGGGCAAAGTTTTCGCTGAAATTTTGACATTCCATAAAATTAGAAAGAGCAATAAGTTTATTCTTAATGCCGGGAGTTAAAGAGCCATCGGATATTTTAGAATCAAGAAGAGAATCGAATTCATTGACTGAAATTTTAGAACGAATGGAATTAAGCTGTGAGTCAATATCGTTCAAATGATTTTTGTATTTGGATTCATTGCCGAAGAGTGGTTCCCACTTTTCTGAGAAATTCTGAGATAGAGATGAAATGGACTTCTTAAGAAGGTCTAACTCAGAATATAGAGAAGATATTGAGGTTTTTATGCTGTGGGAACCATCTTGCGGCGGAGAAGAATCTTTTTGGTCGGGGTTAACATCGTTAGTTTGATTTTGGGAATCGGTGGAATCATCAAGAGAAAATTCATAAGTAAAAGAAGAAGGCTGAGAAAATTGAATATCCTTTAAGCCCTTAACAGCCGGGGCAGCGCCGCCGAGAAAACCTACATGACGAAGTTTACCTTCGGGAGTAAGCGATATACTCCGTTTTTTGTATCGTCCTTCTTTTACAGAAGAAAGAAACTCAGGGTGGATTTTTTCATCGAGCGCGGAAGCTACAAGTTTACCATCATCAGTTACTTTTAATGAAGAAATCCACCCGTAAGCAGGAGAGTTATCAACCGGATGACCGATAACAATAGGGGCTTCGTCGAATTCCGGAGCATAAGAATTGGCGATAAAGTTTAGGTCATCTGAAGTGTAAGATCTAGATTCTCCCTTGTCGGATGTGTGGGTGCCGACTTTAAATATTTCAAAATCCATCGTATCAAACCTTAATAAATAAGTAAAATCCAAATATATAACATAGTTTCTAAGGCAATAATAATAAATAATTTTATTAAATGCAAGTTTATGGTTATATTAACCTAAGAAAATAAGGAATTATTTTAATAATGCTTAAATAATTAAGGCAAATGATGGCTAAGAAAAAAGAAATAGCGGAAGAGCAAAAAATTGAAAAGCTTGCTGGATTTGGATTGACGAATAAAGAAATTAGCGAGGCTTTAGGCTATGATGAAAATACGTTGAAAAGAAATTTTGAGATTTTTCTTATAAAAGGGAGAGGGAATCTCAGAGAACGGTTAAGACGCAAACAATTAGATGTAGCATTAAGGGGAAATGTGGCTATGCTTATCTGGTTAGGGAAACAGTATCTGAATCAAGCGGAGAAAACTGATGAAAGCGGCAATTATTCAATTACGATTAAGAGGAAGGTTATTGGTAGCGAAGTTGAGGCTGAGTTCACTAAGAATTAGCTTGGGCACTTAGACGGGCACACTAACCTTGGAAGTAATGAGTGATTAGATAGTTGATGTAAGATGAAAGAATACGATTTAGATATAAATTATCATGAAGGTCAAATAAAGATTTTCTTTGAGAGTAATAGCAGGTTTAAGATTATTGCCAAAGGGAGAAGATTCGGTCTGACGCGAGGTTTTGCGAATTATGTAGTTGAGAAAATGCTTGAGGGTGTTTCGCCGATACTATGGATTGATACTGTCTATGGAAATATTGAAAGATATGTTGAGAGATATTTTACACCTCTTTTGAAACCGCTGCCAAAAAATCTATGGCGTTATAGAAGCATACGGAATGATCTGAAAATAGGCGGTTGTGTTTGCGATTTTAGGAGCGCGGATAGACCGGAAAACATTGAAGGTTTTGGTTATGCAATGATTATTATAAATGAAGCGGGGATTGTTTTGAAAAACCGAAATATCTGGACTGAAACTATTCTGCCGATGGTGATGGATTATAAAGCAAATGTTTTGATTGGCGGAACCCCGAAGGGGAAACGGGTCAAAGGGAAAAACGAAAAACATCTTTTCTGTGAGATGTTTGAAAGAGGATTAAATGATCCATCAAAAATAAAAAATAAAAACGGTAGCGAATGGAAGAGTTTCAATTTTTCCTCTTACGAAAATCCTTTGCTTGATAAAAATGAAATTGATGAAATGGCAAGAGAGATTCCACCGATGCTTAGGGAACAGGAAATATTTGGAAAGTTTGTTGATAAAGAAGGTACGAGCATCATCAAAAGAGAGTGGTGGAAATTTTATAACGAAAATGATTTTAGAGGTAAAAGAATTATAAAGGTTGTTCAAAGCTGGGACACTGCTTACAAGATAAACGAAGGGAATGATTTTTCTGTCTGCACTACTTGGATAATAAGCGACAACGGATATTATCTAAAAGATATGTGGAGAGGAAGGGTTGAATTTCCGGAGCTAAAAAAGATGAGTGTGAGCCTATATGAAAAATTTAGACCAAATGAAGTCTTGATTGAGGATAAAGCAAGCGGACAATCGTTAGTGCAAGAACTGAAAAGAGAAACGCGGATTCCGATTAAGGCTATAAAGATCGACAAAGATAAGCTATCGAGAGTAAACGCTATTACCACTTTGATAGAAGGGGAAAAAGTTTTCCTTCCAACCGGGAAAAATTTTACTGATGAAGTAATAGCCGAATGCGAAGAATTTCCGGACAGCGAATATGATGATATTGTTGACAGTATATCTCAATTTCTTAATCATGCAAAAGGGATAACGAGCCGGTTAAGTTCGGGACCAATACTGCATGTTGAAAGGGACAGAATAAAAAGAAAATATACGAGATACAGGTCATAGATTTTTGAAATTACTTTTAGGAAAAGTGCAATGAAAAAGAACAGCAAAATAAGTTTGACGAGTGAGTTCGTCACAAGGGAAAAGATGGAATTGTATGAAAGAATTTTTACAACGCTGCCCGATCCGGATAAGATATTATCAGAAAACAATTACGATTACAATATTTTGAGAGACTTGCTTTCGGATGCACATTTAATTGCAACTATTCAGCAGCGGAAAATGCAAGTTATGCAGATGGGGTGGGAGGTCTATACTGATGAAGGTGAGGGCACTGAGTTAAAACAGAAAGTGATTGATATTCTAAAATCATTACCACTGGGGGATATTATGAATAATATACTCGATGCCATTTTTTACGGATTTGCTGTTAATGAGATTGAATGGATTTTAAAAGGGAATGAACTTATCCCGAAGAATGTAATTGGAAAACCTCAAGAGTGGTTTATCTTCAATAGAAAAAATGAATTGCTTCTAAGAAAGAAAGTAAGAGGGAGTTACATTTTTGAAGAGGGTGAACGGCTGCCGGAATACAAATTTATTATAGCACAATACAAACCTTCCTATACGAATCCTTACGGTGAAAAAGTTTTAAGCAGGTGCTATTGGCCGGTTACATTTAAGAGGGCGGGTATAGAGTTTTGGCAGTTGATGATTGAAAGGTTCGGGATGCCATATCTGATTGGGCGGTATCAAAGCGGAGCTACGCAAGCGGAAAAAGACGCGCTGCTTGATGATCTAGGGGAAATGGTTAAGGATTCTATCTCGGTATTTGAGGAAGGGAAACAGATAGAGATAAAAGAGAGTCCAAGTTATGATGTTGGGGACTTGTACCGGAACCTTGTGAAGTTTCATAACACTGAAATATCAAAGGCGGTGCTTACGGTTACGCTTACCACTGAAATGGAATCGAGCGGTTCTTATAAGGCTGCTGAAATACATAGAGGAATGCTTAATTATCTTGGCGTTACTGATAAGAAGCTTGTTGAGAAGTCTCTTAATAAGCTTTTGGAATACTACGTCAGGTTAAACTATGGAGATGCGGTTCCGCCTAAAGTGAAACTGAATAAGAAAGAAGCCATAGTTGACGATAGCGCTGAAAGGGATTTGAAGCTTCGGAAGATGGGGATAAAGTTTAGTAAAGAATATTACAAAAAGAGATATAATCTTAGTGAAGAAGATTTTCAAATTTAGTGACTGGGTATTATTTATTTTGTTGTGATTAGGTTTTGTAGCAATGCTGGTAAAAAGCACAAGCGGAGCGAAGTGAAGTGTTGCTAAGCGAAGCGTTTGAAAAAATATCTAATTTATAATTGAGCAACCTATTTTAATATTATTCTGCAAGCGAAGGCGGAATTTTTTCCCAAGTTGTACGAAGAAGAAATTTAGCATAAATAAAAAAATGTGACTGAGATACGAAGGCGCATTTTTTATATCCTGGTTGAGGAGTTATCAGCAGCATAAAAGAAAAATTGTGACTGAGCGGGAGTAACTGTAAACTTAGAGTGTACAATAGCGGCTGGCGGGATTTTTCGTCGATTGAAAATTGTGCCAGCCGCATTACTGCCGCTGTTGTCAAGTAGAAAGTAGAAAGTTAAAAGTTGAAAGTAGAAAGTTGAAAGTAGAAAGTAGAAAGTAGAAAGTTGAAAAGGAATGCCGCCCGTTTTGGCAGGCGGCAACTATTATGCTGCTTTATCATAAAGAAAAACGAAATCGAATTTGTCTTCCCTATCTTCAAGGATTTTAAATAATCCTTCAAGATCAACTCGGCAGTTGTTTAGCTCTGATATTGGAAATTTATCAATTTCGGTTTTTGATGTTGTGCCGAATATTTTTTGAATGATAAGAGTTTTTAACTTCTTCTCATCCGCGCTGCGGGGACTGCCGAGACCGTTTAACTCAAAAACTGCTTCTATCTTTTCAATCTGAATTTTCCTTTGCTGCTGGCGTTCGATATAGTCGAAGTCGCCGCCGGGCGTTAGGTTTTCGTGTGTTGATTCTTTTGCTACATCGCCAACCTCTAAACCCAGTATGAAATTTATAATCGGTTTGAACTGTTTATACTTTGGCATAATGAAAGATTTTCCGTTTATAGTGTCGCTTCTATCTTTTAGAACAAAAGCAACATTCTTTTGAACCGGATGATTATTTTTATCGATATTTTTTTCAAGCGTCATCCAGACGTTAAGATCAGTTTCATATGGAGTTTCTCCGGCTATCTTCATTTTAACACCAGATTTTACAAAGGTTCCTTTTTCTGTTACCTTGCCTTGATCGTCGAGCGTGTCCTCTTCCTTCTCATACTCGAAGCCGCCGCGACCGGTGAAGACAATACTTCCTTCGGTGTTTACAAAACGATCTGAAAACTCCTCTTGCCAAACCGGAAGAATTTTTCCCCAATCCATAAGAGTGAGAAAAGATTTTTTATTTTTGATTTTATAATCACGGATAAACTGATAATAAATTTTTGTTAAGCTGTCGATAAAGAGAAAATCGATTTCACCGGATTTTAGAAAATCGAAAGCCGAGTGAATGTCAGATAATGAAGTTGTATCTTTTAACACTACCGGGATATTTGCTTTTTTGAATATCGGAATAAGGAAGCGGCTTCCTTTTTCGTTGTCGATTACAAGAATTGGTTTTGTACATTTTAAATCTTTGTAAGCGCCGATAACAAATTCCGTGGCGGTTCGGGACTTTCCCGAACCTTGCATTCCGCCGAAGCTTGCCTTTATAAAATGATTTGCAGCGGTTAACTTTGTTGCGAAGTCTGTTAGTTTCATGATAATTAATCCTTTGTATTTGTTAATGAAATGATTGTGTTTAATAGTGATGAGAATTGGTTTAAAAACTGCTGGTTGTTTGATCTGTAAGCGTTATAAACTATATCATAAAGAAAAGAATCATAGATCAACTCACCCAAAATGAAACAAACATATTTTATCTCTTTGGGTGTTAGCTCTTCGGTAAACGTGATAAACGATTTTAGATATTTTTCAGTATTGATAAGGTTTAAATCTTTGGCGACTATTTCAGTCGCCATATAATTTGTTAAACATGAGCTATTCATTTTAACTGCTCCTTTTCATCTTCGAGTTGCGCCGTTTGCGAAACATCAAAAACAGCAGCAGTGAAGAAAAATATATCCTCCTCGCTTGCGTTTGCATCTTCCTTTGTTTCTCCGGTTTTTGAGGGTACAAAAATCAAAAGAGATTTTTCCCCTTTCTTTACCGTTCGTCCGGCTTTGCGCCATTGCTGAAAACCTCCCACAACAGTAACCGGTATTTCTGTTTGAGAATAAAGGAAACAAGTGTTATAGGGGGTTAAAGGATGCCCTTCTATTGTTACAACTATTCCGAGTCTGTCGATCATTTCCTGCCGCTGTTCATCGGTTAAATCGGAAAGAACTTTTCTGATTTTTTGAATACGCGCTTTTTTCTTTTCGCGGTATTTTTGTTTTTGTTCGACTGATAAATTTTTCATGTCGATTGCTCCTTAGTAATTTGATAAAAAATATTTTTATGGTTTGTTGAAATCATTCTTTAGCCTCCTTTCATTTTGAAACACCGTTTGAGATAAGTAACCTTTTCCCCCAGCATGAAGCTGAAAGAGTATTGAT
>JAIOIM010000699.1 GCA_019912505.1 Ignavibacteriaceae bacterium | reverse complement strand
GGTTATGCTTGATTTTGTGTATAATTTTTTCTAACGTAATTGCGTTAATTTCAAAACATTCACTCAATATGGAGGTCTCAATGAAACTTCGTCCTACACTATCCTTTTTAACAATTGTTCTCTCCTTAATATTTTTATTTCCGGCTTCGTCATACGCTCAAACTTTTGACGGAACCTGGGGTTGCGTTTATGCAACAATTGATGACCAGCCTAATTCAACCGGCTATAATACTCCGGCAGTTGGAGTTATAAAAGAAAATACTTTTGTAGCTTTGGTACAACGAAAATCTAACAGCACATGTCTTCTTGTAGGTTATACTAACGCAGATTCAATCAATGGTAGAATGGGTAATTTTGGTTATGGATCAAGCGGATTAGGCGGATATCGCCAGCAATGGAGCAGTGGTTTTGATGTGGTTGAGATGTTGGAAGCCGTAGATATTGCTGCCACACCGGACTCTTTTGTATATGTTGCAAATAATGACCCGGGAAGAAATATTTTAGTTTTTAAAATGTCAGCCGATTCTGTAATTTCAACTGAATACCGGATGGTAACGGGTGCTGATTCTATTTGGGCTATTGATGTTGATGCTAACGGTTACGTTTATGTTACAACGGTTGATACTAATGCAACCGGAAAGGTGCTTGTATTTAAACCCTTCGGTGATGATCCTGAGTGGTCAGGTCTTCATTCAGGATCCCCGATATCAACAATTACAATACCGGATCCGGGAACTCTCAGAGGTGTTGCGGTAGACCCTTCAGGTAGTGTTATTTATGTATCTAATTATCAAGCAAAAAAAGTTTATTGCTATACCGGCGATCCGGTTAATGGTTATACCCAGTTTACAGGCTTTAATTACTTATACACAGACACAACAGGTGTTGAGTTTGAAGCCGGTCCATGGGGATTAGGTTATATGCCAGAAAAAAATATTTTGTTTATGGCTGCCGATGTTGATTTTCACACGAGTAACGGTTACAATTACGGAAAAATATTTTTATTAAATCCTAACACTGGTGCAGAACTTGACACTATCGATTGCGCCGAGTGGAATTTCGTTATGACCGGTGGTTACAGTACTCGCGCAAGCGGCACTACCCCAGGAAATGCTTCAGGATACACATCAGTGTTCAATGTGGATTTCGATGAAAGTTTTAACCTTTATGATCAGTCTTACTACGGTTGGACTGTTGATAAATGGGTTTATTCAGGAACATTGCCAACAATACCATTAACAATAGTAAATGTTAAAAAAACTGATGGGTTTGTTCCTTCCGAGTTTAAATTAAATCAGAACTATCCAAATCCATTTAACCCGGCTACTACAATTGAGTTTGCAGTTACACAGCGTGCCGATGTAAGCTTAAAAGTATACAACATTACGGGCGAATTGGTAACAACATTAATTAACTCAGCATCTTTTGAGGCTGGAAATTACAGTATTACTCTGGATGCTTCCAGATTAGCTTCCGGAACTTATATTTATGTTCTTACAAACGGAACACAGCAGTTAAGCAAAAAAATGACTCTACTTAAATAATAAATTAAGGCGCCGTTAATAGCGGCGCTTTTTGTTTTGTTATTCATAAAGTATATAATAC
>JAIOIM010000698.1 GCA_019912505.1 Ignavibacteriaceae bacterium | reverse complement strand
CGGTTAAGACGCTTGCGCTACAATCCTCTCGTAAGAGATATGGTGCGCGAAACAGAACTTTCAAAAAGTGATTTGATATATCCTTTGTTTGTTCTGCCCGGCGAAAAAATAAAAAACGAAATTAAATCGATGCCCGGTGTTTACCAGATGTCGATTGATGTTCTGGTTGAGGAATGTAAAGAAATACGCGATCTTGGAATACCGGCTGTAATACTTTTCGGTATACCGGAACATAAAGACGAAAAAGGCTCGGAAGCTTATGACCCGAACGGAATAATACAGCGTGCGGTGCGCGCTATAAAAGCAAATGTAGAAAACCTTCTTGTAATTACCGATGTTTGTTTGTGTGAGTATACTTCGCACGGGCATTGCGGATTGCTAAACGGTGAAGAAGTGCTGAATGACGAAACTGTTTCTCTTCTTGCAAAAGAAGCCGTTACACACGCGGAAGCCGGCGCAGATATCATCGCTCCATCTGATATGATGGATGGAAGAATTGCAGCTATAAGAAAAGCTCTCGATTACAAAGGCTTTACAAAAATTCCTATTATGAGTTACGCAGTAAAATATTCTTCTGGTTATTACGGACCGTTTAGAGATGCCGCTGATTCCGCCCCTGCTTTTGGCGACAGACGTTCGCACCAAATGGATATGGCAAACAGCAACGAAGCTATGCGCGAAGCTGAATCGGATGTTGAAGAAGGTGCCGACATTATTATGGTAAAACCTGCCGGTGCTTACTTAGATATCATTTATAGGGTTAAGGAAAAATTCGGTTTGCCGACTGCTGCATACCAGGTAAGCGGAGAATATGCAATGATAAAAGCGGCAGCACAAAACGGCTGGATTGACGAGGAACGCGTGATGATTGAATCTCTCGTGGCAATTAAACGCGCCGGTGCGGATATGTTTTTAACATATTTTGCAAAAGACGCAGCCAGATGGATTGATAAAAACAAAAAATAGCCAAAGGCTTTCTATAGAAAAGGTCAGGGTTGTTTTCGACCATTTTCCGAAAAAAGCGGAATTTTGTTAGACTTACAACCCTTTATAATAAAACTTGTTATAAAGAATATGTTGTTTTAACTTCTTCTAAAAACCGAACAACCCTGACTTTCCGCCAACTTTTAATAAAAATTACCCTTACTTTACACCAAATTAATATATTGTCCTTTATTTGATATGTTTCAAAGATTATTAACAACACAGCTACACGAGTGGGCTGACCGGCAAACCGTAAGCCGCTAATAATACGCGGTGCTCGACAGGTAGGAAAAACTACTCTTGTAACTCTGTTCAGCAGGCGTTTTGAACATTATATATCATTAAACTTAGAAAAATCTGAAGACTACAAAATTTTTGAAAGTCCCAAAAATTTAGAAACTGTTTTAAAATCAATAGCATATATAAAAAACGTTCCGGTAATAGATGGGAAGACGCTAATATTTATAGACGAGATACAAAACTCAGCCGAAGCCATCCCGATGCTTCGTTATTTCTGTGAAGAAAGAAAAAACCTGCACGTAATCGCTGCCGGTTCGATGTTAGAAACAGCAATAGATTTTGAAAAAAACTTTTTGGTCGACAGGGTCGAGTTTGTTCATCTGTATCCATGCACATTCAAAGAATTTTTGATTGCGAAAAAAGAAGATGGTTTAATTGAAGCACTAAATGTACTGCCATTGCCGGAGTCACTTCACTCAAGACTTCAAGATCTGTTTAAGGAATACACACTTTTGGGCGGCATGCCCGAAGTGATTAGCACTTACATTAACAATGTTAGCGTGTTAAGCACCAGAAGCATATACGAATCATTAATTCTATCTTACATGGACGACATGGAAAAGCATTCTCGCTCAAACTCTCAGGCTTCTGTTGTACAACAAATAATACCAAGTTGTTTTATTGAAGCCGGCAAGCGAATAAAATTTGAAGGCTTCGGCAATACTAATTTCCGCAGCAGAGAAATTAAAGACGCATTCGCATTACTTGAAAAAGCTATGCTCATTAAATTAATGTATCCATCATACTCTGTTGAACCGCCGATCACAACAAACAAAAACAAATCTCCTAAATTGTTCGCGCTGGATGTCGGACTAATAAACTACTACTCCGGAAGTCAAAAGGAATTTTTTGTGCGGGAGAAATTAGAATACGTTTATCATGGAAGAATCAGTGAGCACATAGTCGGGCAGGAGTTAGCTGCATATTCAAAATCAATTTTGCATCTGCCTTCTTTTTGGATAAGAGAAAAAAAGCAGTCATCCGCAGAACTTGATTACATAATTAATCACGAAGGAATGGTGATACCGGTAGAAGTTAAATCGGGTAGCTACGGAACGCTGCGCTCGCTAATGTTGTTTGTTGATGCCGCACCGCATAAGTATGCTGTAAGGGTATATTCAGGCGGATTCAGTAGAGAAAAGCAAAAAACAATTGCAGGGAAAAATTTTGTGCTGTTAAATCTTCCATTTTATCTTGTGAGCGAAATAGATAAATATATAAATTTAATGATCGAAAACTATTAAGGAAGTTTTTATGAATCTTGAACAAGTACGGGAATATTGTTTATCGAAAAAAGGTGTTACCGAAAGTCTGCCGTTTGATGAAGACACACCGGTTTACAAAGTGATGAATAAAATGTTCTTGCTTGCAAATTTAGTTCCGCCATACAGCATCAACATTAAATGCGATCCGGAGAAAGCTGTTGAGTTGAGAGAAAAACATGACGATGTAATTCCCGGCTATCACATGAACAAAACTCACTGGAATACTGTTTACATCGACACGAATATTCCTGATAAACTTTTATATAACTGGATTGATAATTCTTATGATTTAATTGTTAAAGGACTGAAGAAAAAAGATAGAGAAGAACTTGAAAGAATGTAAGAGTTAATCACAATATTCAAATAAGTAAAAATGTATTTTGTTTCTGCTTGCCCGCCTCTGGCACGGGGTTAAGGCATCCCACGCTATAAATTTTAAGGGGAAGCTATTGATATAAAAAGTTTTTCTCTCTACTTTCAAAGTGAGTTGATGATGATTACGCCAGGTCATGCATTTTTCTTTTAATGTATTTATGCGATATAGATGAGTTTAAAAAGCATGATTTTTCCACACAAAAAAGATGAGAAATTTGTATTGTGTATGTAAAATATTTTAATTAATCTTTTGATACTTTAAAAGGAAATTAAAATGGAAAAACTTTTTTTAATTCTATGAATATTGAACTCAGTATCTTTTACCCAGGAGATAAAAGAAGGGGAAGAAATAGTAGATGAGTATTTTTTAACACTTGAGAAATATAAAGATGTAATAATATTTTCTGAAGCTGTTAATGATGTACAATTAATGGAAATAGCAAAAAATATTTACGCTGTTTATCAAAAATTTCCTCAAAGTACATATGAACGTATGTGGGCTTATTACGATATAAATAAAAATGATAAAGATACGATAGATTACCCCGGAATAAAGCATATGGCTCTTTTAGAAATAGGAAAAAGATTCGGAGAAGAATACTATAATATCCTCGAATTTCCATACACATTCGAAATAAAAATTTTGGATTTAAAACTCGTCGAATATTTATGGGATTATAAAAAATACAAAACGATAATAACTGCACAAATTGAATTTGTTTTAGGCGGAGAGAAGTTTAATGCCGGTGATATTATTGAGTTTGATTGTTATAAAGATAAGATCCGTGATTTTGAAAAAAATAAAAGTTATCTGGTCAGGTTAAAATATTCTTACACACAGGAATGGAAGTTAGGTGGCCTGTTTTTGCAGCAAAAAGGTTTAGAAATTATTGATGGATTTTTAATAGATATAGAGTTAGAACAGCTAAATAAACCGGCTGTAAGAATTGAGGACTTAGAAAACCGTTATAAAAAAGCAATTAATAATTTAAGGGGAGAATTGAATTAGTTGTTTTGATTTTTATCATCATAAAAAACCTCTAAACCTTTTTCAAACCAAGAGCAGCTTTATCATTTTTATTACGAATAACAATTTTTTTTTAATGAATACGTGAAAGTGTAAGACTGCAAGAATTACCCGCAGCCTTATCATATTAAGTATTCAATTTGTTAAGAACTTCTTTTGCTTTTGACGTAATATTCTCAACACTAAATCCATATTTTTCCATCAATATTTCTTGGGGAGCCGAAGCACCGAAGCCTTCTATGCTTACCGTATCTCCATCCAATCCTACATATTTACTCCAGCCCTGTGCAACACCGGCTTCGACAGATAAACGCGCGTTAACATTTTTGGGAAGAACAGATTCTTTATATTCTTCACTCTGTTGGTCGAATAATTCAAAACTCGGCATACTTACAATGCGGGTTTTTACACCTTTGCCATCAAGCTGAATTGCGGAGTTTAAAGTAACACTTACTTCCGAACCGGCGGACAGTAAAATTATATCCGGTGTTCCTTCACAATCTTTTAAAATATAACCGCCTTTTAAAGTACCCTCGGCAGAAGCATATTTTGTGCGGTCATAAACGGGTAAGTTTTGTCGGCTTAATATTAAAGCAACCGGACTTCCTTTGTGTTCTATTGCCGCTCTCCATGCAAACACAGTTTCGTTTGCATCGGCGGGGCGCAGAACAATAAGTTTTGGAATTGCTCGTAGCGAGGCAATCTGCTCAACCGGCTGATGCGTTGGTCCGTCTTCACCGAGACCGATAGAATCATGAGTAAAAACATAAATAACTTTTATACCACTTAAACTACCGAGGCGGATTGCGGGGCGCAGATAATCAGAAAAGACAAGGAACGTACCGCCGTAAGGAATAATGCCGCCGTACATAGCCATTCCGTTCATTATACTTGCCATACCGTGCTCGCGTATACCGAAGTGAAAATTTCTTCCCGCATAATTTTCCGCTGAAAATGAAGGCTCGCCTTTAACTGCCGTATTATTGGAGGGGGCTAAATCTGCAGAGCCGCCAATTAAGCCGGGAATGTTTTTTACAAGCGAGTTTATTACTTGTCCAGATATACTGCGAGTGGCAAATGTTTTTTCATAATCATTAAAAACAGGAAGATTGTTTTTCCATTCTTCTCCAAGATTTCCCTTCATCATATCTTCAAAAAGTTTTGCGTCTTCGGGGTACTTTGTTTTGTATTTGGCGAACAACTTATTCCATTTGTCTTCAGCCTTTGCCCCGCTTTCTTTTATTTTTCCGAAAACCACACTTACATCATCGGGCACATAAAAAAACTTATCATCTTGCCAGCCGAGGTTTTGTTTTGTAAGCTTAACTTCTTCAGCGCCAAGCGGCGAACCGTGAGAGCTTTCTTTACCCTGCTTGTTCGGGCTTCCGAAACCTATTTTCGTTTTTGTAATTATTAACGTGGGCTTGACTGCTTTTTGCGCTTTTATTAATGCATCCTCAAGCGCATCGATATCATTAACATCACTAACATTTAAAACATTCCAATTGTATGCTTCAAAGCGTTTTGCCGTATCATCTGAAAAGGCGAGATTTGTACTGCCGTCAATAGTAATACTGTTATCATCATAAAAAAAGATTAGCCTGCTTAATTTTAAATGACCCGCAAGTGAAGCGGCTTCGTGAGAAATGCCTTCCATCAAATCGCCGTCACTGCAAATGCCGTATATAAAGTGATCGATAATTTTTATATCATCTTTATTAAACCTTGCGGCAAGATGCTCGCGTGCAATTGCCATTCCCACAGCGTTTGCAAAACCTTGTCCGAGCGGGCCTGTTGTGGTTTCAACACCGGGTGTCATTCTGTACTCCGGATGACCGGGAGTTATACTTTTCCATTGGCGGAAATTTTTCAAATCATCAAGAGTTACTTTGTACCCGCTTAAATAAAGGCTTGAATAAAGCAGCATACTGCCGTGTCCTGCCGAAAGAATAAACCTATCGCGGTTATACCACGAAGGGTTAGCCGGGTTATGTTTCATTGACTTTGCGTATAAAAGGTAAGCTATTGGGGCGCACCCCATCGGCATACCGGGGTGACCGGAATTTGCTTTTTGAATACCATCAACAGCTAAGAACCTAATTG
>JAIOIM010000697.1 GCA_019912505.1 Ignavibacteriaceae bacterium | reverse complement strand
TGATATACTCGGTAATAAAATTGTTACATTAGTTAACGAGGTTAAAGAAGCAGGCGCCCACAACATTGTTTTTAATGCAGAAGGATTTCCTTCCGGCGTTTATATTTATAGACTAACTGCCGGCAAGTTAACTATCAGCCGAACCATGAGCTATTGCAAATAAATTTATTGTTAAATTTTAATATAAAAATTATGAAAAAAAATATCTTGTTTTTTCTTTTGTTGGTTTTGATTTCCGGTTGCAAAACTAATCCACCGGTTCTTTACGAAGAAGTAGTTGAATATGGAAATATTTTTGTTTCGTCTAACATAGACAGCGCAAAAATAATTTTGGATAACACTTTTACGGGTAAATATACCCCTGATACAATAACTGCAACTGTTGGTGAGCATATAGTAAAACTTGAAAAAGCAGATTATTCCCCTCAAACCTTTACTGTTATGGTGCAGAAAGATTCTGTCGCTTCTATTAATCTTTTTTTAACTATGGTTAACACTCCCAAAATAGTTTTGCTGGAAGATTTTGCAAACGTAAGCTGCGCTCCATGTGTAATTTCAAATAGTATTGTTGAGCAACTTGTTCATCAAACATACGGAGCGGCTAAAATAGTTGTTGTAAAATTCCCCACCAACTTTCCATCGCCAAACGATCCTTTTTTTCTTGCCAATAAAAATGACGCTAATCAGAGAATGAACTATTACAAAGTAATAATTGCTCCCTCAATATTTGTTGACGGTATTGAAAAAACTACGGCTACGGACTCAATATCAATTAAACAGAAAATAGATTTACGCCTTTCGCAAATACCGGTTTTTGGATTAAGCGTAAATAAAATGTTCGCTGGTTCTAATATCAATATAGATGTTGCGCTTTCTCCTTTCGATGCTTCTGTTGCCACAGATGATCTTATTCTTCATGTTGTGGTAATCGAGTCGAAAATAGAATTCCCAACACCGCCGGGCTCAAACGGTGAAACCATATTTTACAATGTTATGCGCCGTATGCTGCCCGATAACGGGGGGACTTCACTCGCAGGCATTGATCTTTCAAAAGTAAATAATTTTAATTTTCAAACAACCTTAAATGCCTCATGGCAGAGTTCTGAAATTAACATAGCTGCCTTTATACAAAATGCAGTGACAAAAGAGATATTACAGGCTGCATCAACCATAAAATAATATTAAAGGAACATCGATGAAAAAAATTCTTTCATTACTTATTGTTTTCACCGCTCTAAGTTTTACTAACGGTCAGGATGGCGAAGGGTTAACCGGTAAAAGCGCGCCGGGTTTTAAGCTTGAAGATATAAACGGAAAACTTGTTTCACTAAGCAGCTTAACCGGCAAAGCTCCGGTTATAGTAAGTTTTTGGGCAACGTGGTGCAAACCCTGCGCCGAAGAAATGGTTGAATACAAAAAGATTGCAAAGGATTATGAAGAGAAGGGCGTTAAAATTGTAGCCATCTCAACCGACAATGAAAAAAGCGTTGCAAAAGTTAAACCCTATATCAAATCAAAAGGATATAATGATTTTGTCGTACTGCTTGATACAAACAATGAAGCGGCGCGTAAGTATTACGTTTCTTCCGTTCCTTTTTCGGTTATTATAAATAAGGATGGAAAAATTGTATATGCACATACCGGTTTTATGAGAGGCGATGAATTAAAAGTTAGGGAAAAATTAGACGAGTTGTTAAAATAATTAAAGCGAGAAATTTATTTAAAAAATATTTATGAGTCTGGTCTAAAAAGGTTATAAACGGTTA
>JAIOIM010000696.1 GCA_019912505.1 Ignavibacteriaceae bacterium | reverse complement strand
TCATACACAGCCGGAATGTATCGAAGCCACCGGGCATTGGTTCATTCATTCATCCATTCAATCATCCAATGCCCTTTCCGTGTAAATCCGTGTCTACCCGCATTCAGCGCGGTCGTCAGTGTGCTGTTTTATCCATCACTACAAATCCCCCTGCATAGGTTTTAACAATATTTCTTCGCTCACTAAATTTCCTTTTTGCAAATATGCCCAAACAATTACATTAGCAATTTCTTCGGGGGTCAACATTCTTTCAGCATTCTCTTTTCTAACTTCACGCGACCACATAGCGGTTACAGTAGCGCCGGGAACAATATCTATAACACGAATATTATATTTTCTTACTTCCTCCCGTAATGAATCGGTATAACCTTTTAACCCAAGCTTAGACGCCGCATAAGCCGTGCTATGCGTAAAAACTTTTTTAGTAACCACCGAAGATATATTTATAATTGTTCCGCCGCCGTTTTCAATCATCACCGGCAGTACCGCTTTGATGCAATAAATAGCTCCCATTAGATTCGTGTGAATAATGTCATCAATTTCATTGATTGAATTATCTTCGGCTTTTTTGAATGCAGTAATACCGGCGTTGTTTACAAGACAATCGATCTTAAAACCATCGGAAATAATTTTTTTATGAGTCTGATCGACATTTGCAGCCGAAGCAACATTACACGGGAAAATATTTACACCAAGTTTTTCTTCGGCAAGTTCATTGTTTAATCTTTCAAGTTCGATAGTTCTACGAGCAGAAACAATTACGTTGCTGCCCACGCGCGCAAATTCCTTTGCGGCTGCTTTTCCAATACCAGAACTTGCGCCGGTAATCCAAATACTTTTTTTGTTTCCATTCATGGTTATAAGCCGTGGTGAGATACGAATGTTAAAAACTCAGCTCTTGTTCGGGCGTCATCTTTAAAGACGCCTAACATTGCACTTGATGTTGCAGAGCTGTTTTGCTTTTCAACCCCGCGCATCATCATGCACATATGAAAAGCTTCCGACACAACCGCAACGCCCTGAGGTTCGAGATAGTTGTATAATGTTTCTGCAATCTGCTGTGTCATCCGTTCCTGCACCTGTAAGCGCCGCGCAAACACTTCAACAATTCGAGGGATTTTACTTAACCCGACAACCTTACCATGCGGAATGTACGCAACGTGTACTTTGCCGTAAAATGGCAGCATGTGATGTTCGCATAAACTATAAAAATCGATGTTTTTTACAACAACCATCTCATCATACTTTTCTGTAAAAACAGCATCATTAAATACTTCTTCAATATTTTTATTGTAGCCAGAAGTTAAATATTCATAAGCCTTCGCCACACGATCCGGCGTTGATAATAAACCTTCCCGCTTCGGGTCTTCACCTAATTCCGATAATAAATCGGTAACTAAATTACTAACTTTTTGTACATTCAATTTTTACTCTCCTCTATATTCAAAAAAATTATTTTCGGTTTCCGACAGCCGCACAGAATATAATTTACCGCCCGGTATTCTAGCTTCAAGTTCCTTCCAAAAGGCAACCGTTATATTTTCGCCCGAAGGTATTATGCCCTGCATAAAATCTGTTTCGGTATTCAGATTTTTATGGTCGACTTTTGTGATAATATTTTCCTTTATAATTTTTTTTAGCTCTGTAAGATTAACCACGAACCCTGTTTCGGGATCGGGCTTACCGGCAACTGTAACTTCAAGAATATAATTATGACCGTGCCAGTTTGGATTGCTGCACTTACCAAAAATTTTTTTGTTCTGTTCATCAGAAAAATTCGGATTAAATAATCTGTGCGCAGCAGAAAATGTTTCCCGCCGTGTAATGTAAACCATAGTTATCCTTTCAAAGCCTCAAGCACTTCGTTATTATGATTTGCTACTTTTACTTTCCGAAATATTTTTTTTATTTTACCGTCGATGTCAATTATAAAAGTGGAACGCTCAACACCCATATACTTTCTACCGTACATACTTTTTTCTTTCCATACATCGTATTTTTCAAGCACTTCTTTATTTTCATCGCTAAGCAGCATAAACGGGAGTTCATACTTTGCAATGAATTTTTTGTGCGACTCAACTGAGTCTGGGCTAACACCGAGAATCACTGCATCAACTTCAGCAAATTTTGGAAATTCATCTCTAAAGTTGCAAGCTTCTTGGGTGCATCCGGAAGTGTTGTCTTTTGGATAAAAATATAAAACAACATTTTTTCCTTTGAAGTCTGCAAGCTTTATTGTTTTTCCATCTTGATTTTTTAATGAAAACAACGGGGCTTTTTTACCAACTTCAACCATATTTTCCTCTCCGTTAAATTAGTATAAAGGAATGGAGGGATCAACCTGCTGAGACCAGGCTTCAATCCCTCCCTCAAGATTTATAACATTCTTAAAATTGTTATCAATTAATAAAGCACAAATGCTCAAACTTCTAACACCGTGATGGCAGATTATCAAAAGATTTTCATCTTGTCTTAGTGCTTGCATATGCCTATAAAAATTACTCATCGGCATAAGTTCCGAACCTTCAACACGTGCAATTTCAAATTCCCAGCTTTCACGAACATCAATTAAGCGGGTATTGTTTTCTTTTAATAATTCAACTGCTTCAGTCGGTGTTAGATTTTTAATCATTATTGCAATGCTTTTTTTATTTCTTCATAACTTGGTTGGTCGCCAGGGGTAGCGCAATATTCTGCATATTTTATTTTACCTTCGGCGTCAATAACAAAAGCTGCTCTTTTACAAACACCTTTATAATCCAACTTGCCTGGGGCAAATACATCATACATCGCATCATATTTTGGAGCGGCAATTTTATTAAAATCACTAAGTACAGGGAAGTTTAAATTATTGTGCTCTGCCCAAAGTTTTAATGTAAACGGGCTATCGACTGAAACTGCAAGTACCTGTGCGTCTAATTTTTCATAGTGTTTGTAGCTGTCCCTCATTGTGCACATTTCTTCGGTACAAACAGAAGTGTTTGCAAACGGGAAAAACAGCAGTACAACATTTTTCCCTTTAAAGCTGCTCAGGGTTACATCTTCCATAAACTGATTTTTCAGTGTAAAATCGGGTGCTGCATCGCCTTGTTTTAATGACATATAATTTTCCTTAGTTTTTATTGTGATTGATTTTTGTTTGAATGAGTTCAAAATTACCCAAAATAGGATGCACATTCAAGCCATGAATATTTTTGAATCTCTTTACCTAATATTAAGTTAT
>JAIOIM010000695.1 GCA_019912505.1 Ignavibacteriaceae bacterium | reverse complement strand
GATATAAACACACAAGTTTTTTACAAAGTGTTTTTAGATGGTTCTCTGCTGATGGAAAATAGTCAGGAAAAATTTGTTTTACTAAAAGGTATGAATAGCGGCGCACACATATTAAAAGTAGTTCCTACAATTGCTTCAGGTCGTGAAGGCATTCCGCTGCTATTTCCATTTTCAGTTTTGTCAGCGGCAACTGTAGAGCAAAAACCAGATGAAAAAATCGAGCCCGTATCGAATATCGATTACGTTTTGTATGGGGTGGGGGGAATAGCTTTAATAGAATTTATTATAATCATTGTTTTATTGTCGAGAAAAAAGGGGACAAAAACAGTTCCTAAAAAAATTGTGGAAACCAAAATAGTTAAGGTTAAAGAAACATCAGAACCGGAACTTAACATCCTTAAAGAAACTGTGGCGAAACTAAATACACAATTAAAAGAGAAGCAAGAAACAATTGATAATCTACAAAATCAATTAAAAGAAGTTAACACAAATGTGCATGATCTTGAAAATGCAAACCTTAATTTAGTTGAACAGAGAGAAAAGCTAAAAGAAAGTAAATACAAACTTGAATTTCTTCATTCGCAAAAGGAAGATATGTTTACTATAGCTATTCATGATATTAAAAACCCAGCTTCGGCAATTAGGGGTTACATAGAATTACTGAATTCGTACGACCTTAACGCAAATGAACAACAGGAAATTATGGAATCACTTGTTGCAACCTCTGAAGAAATTGTAAAACGCTCGCAGGATATGTGTACAATTATTGCAAACGTATTGCCGGAACCGAAAGTAACTTTTTCAAAACATGCAGTAAATAAAATTATTGAGACTGTGGTCAATCAAAATCTTTCTTACTCAAAAACAAAACATGTAAAACTTGTAAAGAAATTTGGTGAAGGATTGCCAGAGATAAACATTGATATTGAAAAGATTGAAGAAGCGTTAAACAACCTTGTTAACAACGCAATAAAATTTGCGCCGCCGGAAACTGCTGTTGAAGTTGAAAGTTATTATATAGAAGAAAAAAAGAAAGCCGTTGTTATTTCGGTAAAAGACAACGGGGTAGGGTTAACCGAAGAGGATTTGAGAAAATCATTCCAAAAGGGAGCGGTGCTAAGTGCAAAACCAACGGGTTTAGAAAAAAGTTCGGGATTGGGTTTGTGGATAGTTAAAAAGATAATAGACGAGCACGATGGCAAAGTGTGGGTTGAAAGCACGCGCGGTGTTGGTTCCACTTTTGCTTTTGAAATACCGGTTGAGTAAATAGTCGTCCCTTAAAAAGTCAATTTTAATTTATACTGC
>JAIOIM010000694.1 GCA_019912505.1 Ignavibacteriaceae bacterium | reverse complement strand
GCCATAAGTTTTTTGTTCATTAATTCCCAAACGGCGGCAAGTTCTAACAACGTACCTGTGCCTCCTTGCAGCACAACATATCCGCTGCCGAGTTCAATAAGTTTGTTAATGCGCTCAAACAAATCATAGCATTTAATTTCTTCAGTAAGGTATTTGTTGGGTTTGCTTTTTATGTATCCAAGCGTAATGCCTATTGAGCGGCTGCCGTTATCTAAGGCTCCTTTACTTACGGCTTCCATTATTCCTTTATAACCGCCGGTGCAAACGTCAAATTTATTTAATGCAAGTTGTTTGCCGAGTTCGTACCCAACCGCATATTCGTCATCTCCCGGTTCCGGTAACGAACTGCCGAATACGGTTACGATATTATTCATAAAAGTTTTTATCCCATTTATGAACTCTTAATCTCGCGATAACATCTTTGGAAAAGGCTCCTTTCTCAACACTCGTTATGTTCGCAAGCAGGTTTCTTTCGCTTCGCATACCAGGGATGATTGTAGTTACCGCATCAAAACTTGCAACAAACCTTAGAGCGGCTTCGGCGATGTTTTCGGTTTCGTCTTTCATATCATCCATAATATGCTTTACCCGCAGTTCCACTTCCGATCTTCTTTTTCCTTGGAAATAATTGTTTCTAAAATCGCCCGGAGGAAAAATAACATTATGAGTTATGTTGCCGGTAAGCGCGCCTTCATCAAAAGGAACGCGGGCTATAACAGCGATATTATTTTTTTTACAAAATGGAAATAACCGTATCATCGGGTTCTGTTCGAATATATTAAAGATTACCTGAAATGAATCTATCAAACCGGTTTTTCCTGCTTTTATTCCGTTTTCAGGTTCGTGGTCGTTTATGGAAATTCCGAAGAAGCGGACTTTGCCCTCCTTCTTTAATTGTTCAACTGCTTCTTTCCATTCATCCCTGTCTGCCCACTTATCGTTCCAAACGTGGAACTGCATAAGATCGATATGATCCCGTTGTAAATTACGCAGACTTTTTTCAGTGCTTTCAATTATATATTCTTTCGGAAATGATTCCTCGAGAGTTGAATAATCATTTGCAGGCCACTCATTTTTTTTTGATGGTATTTTGGAGGCGATGAATATTTGTTTGCCGGATTCTTTTTCCGCTTCACCAACAAGCTGCTCGCTGTGCCCGTTACCGTAAGCAAGCGCGGTATCAAAAAAGTTTATACCTTCTTCAATTGCACGAAGCAGTGCTTTTTTCGATTCACTGTCAGTTGCGCCCATCCACTCTGATTTACCGATGCCCCAGCATCCGAAACCGAGAAAAGTTACCTCGTCATTCGATTTTGCAAAAGTTTTTTTAATCATTTTGTATTTTCAATTTATAATCAAGTGCAACATTGCTTAATTTGAT
>JAIOIM010000693.1 GCA_019912505.1 Ignavibacteriaceae bacterium | reverse complement strand
GGCTGTGCCCATTTAGATGCTTCGTCATAAATTTCATCGAGAAACTGAACTGCAGGACCAAATACGCCACCGCCCCAAATTATTTTTTCGGGGTTAAATATACTTACAAAATTCGCAGCTGTCATTCCCCAGAATTCTATTGCAAGTTTTAAAGTCTTTTCGGCAACAATATCTTTTTGCTCGTATGCATTAAAAACATCGTGCGATGTAAAATTAGTTTTCTTTTTAAGAACACCGGCGTAAGTTTCATCGCCTTCAATAAATTCTTTTGCCGCTTTCACAATACCTTCGCCCGAAGCGTAATGCTCAAAACAGCCACACTGAATATATTTTTTTTGAAATGGTCTGTCGAGCGCAAGCCACCCAATAGCTCCGGCAATATCGTTTGAACCGCGAAGCACTTCGCCATTTATAATTATTCCGGCACCGATCCCAGTTCCGACTGCGAGAAAGGCTGCATCACTACAGTTTCTTGCCGCGCCTTTCCAAACTTCACCAAGAATGTAACAGGAGCGGTCGCTGTCAATTTCTATTTTAATCTCCTCGTTATTAACCGCCTGCATTAAGTCATCCATCAGCGGGTAATTTTCCCAGCCGGGGATATTCGGCGCCCATACTGTGCCGGTTTTTCTGTAACTTATTCCGGGAACGCAAACACCAACGGCGTCAATTTTTTTGCTGCTTTGTTTCATAAGCTTTTTAAGTTGATCGGTTATCAACAAACCAACATCGGCACCCGATTTTTTGTTGAGAGATAAAATCTCTTTAAATATTATTTCACCCTCATCCGTAAAAATTGCAGAAGCTAATTTTGTACCGCCTAAATCAAATCCAATAACTGCCATTTATATCTGCCTAAATATTATTAGTGAATATTATTCTGTTAATTACTCGCGGCTAACCTTTTAAAACTGTACCCTCTTTTTTCTAATTCCGTAATCAATTCATCCATCCGATTATAAAACTTGTCAGTTCTTCGCGCGTCGGTTCCAAAGTGAGTAAGCAGAAGAAAGCCATTCATGCCGTTTTTATCGGTTTGTTCAAATCTTAAAATTCGCGCAAATATTGTATCGGATGAAAAATAACCTTTACCGAGTTCTGGAATAGACCAATCCTGATTAGACGATGTACCCGGCGTAAAATTTATTAGCTGCAGCCCAATTTCATTTGTCCACTTGCTTATAGTGTCATTATACCATTCGTAAGGAGGCAAGTAGTATGGCGCATCGTTTTTTGTTATACCAAACTTTGCCATCTCAGAATAATTATTTATTACAT
>JAIOIM010000692.1 GCA_019912505.1 Ignavibacteriaceae bacterium | reverse complement strand
ATATGAAGATAGTCGCTTAACGTTTTACTTATTATCTCTGCGGTGTATAAATTAACATCGTAATTGTTTTTTATGCTGATGGTCAGGCTATCCGGTACTGTAAAACTGCCCGGGTTTTTCTCTAACATTTTAGGTGAAGGTATTATTGAGTAATCCATATTTTGCCCCAAAACTTTTCCGTTTAAAAAAACGGCGATAATAAATAATAGTAAAAAATTTCGCACTTAACTTACTCTTTGTTTATGTAAAAAATATTTATACAACAGTTAAGTTAATTATAATTATTAAAAAATATTACTATTGCATAATTTTTCTATTGGTGCCCAATAAAAAATTAAAGCAAAAAATCAGCGCTCATACTTTTGAGATGGGATAGATTGGAAGATTAACAAAAATGACCGTCTATTTTTTCCCCGCACTCAACACACTTCCCGTCAATTAGTTTGTTGCTTAATACCGAATGCCAATCGCGTTTTATTAAAGCTGTTTTACATTTTGGACAATAAGTTGTCTGTCCTTTGCTATCATGCACATTGCCGACATAACAATATTTTATCCCCTCAGAAGAAGCAATCTCCTGTGCCATGCTTAGAGTTGATGCCGGTGTTGCACTTACATCTTTCATTTTAAATTCGGGATGAAATGCCGTAAAATGTATCGGAACGCTATCGCCAAGATTTTCTACAATCCAGTTGCATTCGGTCTTTATTTCATTGGCGGAATCATTTTTACCCGGTATTAGAAGTGTTGTTATTTCAATCCATATATCGGTATCGTTCTTCAACCAAACAAGAGTGTCGAGCACGGAGGACAAACTTGAAAGTGTAAGTTTTTTATAAAATCTTTCGGTGAACGCTTTGATATCGACATTCGCAGCGTCAATATATTTATAAACATCTTTCCTTGCGTTTTTATCGATGTATCCGGCTGTGACCATAATCGATTTTATTCCCTCACTTCGTCCGAGTCTTGAAACATCTATTACATACTCACCGAAAATTGTTGGGTCGTTATATGTGTATGCAATTGAAGGAACGTTATGCCTTTTTGCAAGATCAACAACATCTTCGGGTGTTGCTGTATACGAATTTATATCATCAAGCTTTGCTTTACTTGTCAACCAATTCTGACAAAACCTGCAGCCAAGGTTACAGCCCGCTGTGCCGAAGCTTAAAATATTTGAGCCGGGTAAAAAATGATTAAGCGGTTTTTTTTCAATCGGGTCAATTGCAAAACCGGTTGGATGCCCATATCCGGTTGAGTAGAGAACACCGTCAATATTTTTTCGAATAAAACAGAAGCCCGGTTGTCCTTCCCCAATAGTACAATACCTTGGACAAAGCGTACATAAAATTTTCCCATCCGACGCGGGTTCCCACCAATCAGCTCGTTTTAATTCTTCAGTTTTCATATCACAAAAATAGCAATGGATTTTAGTAGAGAAAAGTTAAAAATAAGCATACTGCCAAATTGAGTTTCAAGCATTTGAATTAAGTTGCGCTGTAAAAAAATAGTGAACATGAAATATTTTATAAATGAGTCTGGTCGAAAAAGGTCAACAATTAAATTTGAGATAGAAATATAAACCGTTGAAACGGTTTTTTATAATATTCGGTTGTTGTTAACCCACGACTTAAGTCGTAGGTTAATGAGAAAAGATAGAGAATCTAAAACGGTTTCACCTGAGCACCGTGGCGTAACCGTTTCCAACCTTTTTAGACCAGACTCATAAATGATTTTCATCAATTAAAATAATGAAGATTTCATTTGGCAAAAGTTAGATTTATAGTGTGAATTATTTGGCTGATTTTGCGTAATGTGAATTGATAAAATAATAAGCCCAAATAATTACCCCTACATTTCAGAATAGCCGCAAACCGTTATTCTTGACTTTCAGGGCGTATATCTCTATTTTTTTGCCCTATTTATTCATCAACAAAGACAAAATAAGATTTATGGCAGATACCTCCGATTTAAGAAATGGATTGATAATCAAATTTAAAAATGATTTATACACGGTTGTAGAATTTCAACATGTTAAACCCGGTAAAGGCGGCGCGTTTGTAAGAACAATGTTAAAAAACCTCAAAAGCGGCAGAGTGCTCGACAATACTTTTCGTTCGGGCGAGGGTATTGACATTGTAAGAGTAGAACGACGCAAATATCAGTATCTTTACCGCGATGCTGACTTTTTAGTCTGCATGGATAACGATACATACGAGCAAATAAATGTTGCCGTTGGGTTAATTGGCGATGGCGTATATTACCTGAAAGAAAGTGAACAGGTTGAAATTTTATTTAATGGCGAAGAAATTATCAGCGTTGATATTCCTGTTTTTGTGCAATTAAAAGTTACGTCTACCGAACCCGGTTTTAGAGGCGATACAGCTACAGGCGCGGTAAAACCCGCTACTCTTGAAACAGGTGCAACGGTGAACGTTCCTTTATTTATTGAAGAAGGCGATTTTCTAAAAGTGGATACCCGCACCGGCGGTTATGTGGAAAGATTAAAATCTTAATTAAGGAAGTTTGATGGATATAAATCTTATAAAAAAACTCGTTAAACTTGTTGACGATAGCGGTGTGACAGACCTTGAGATTGAACAAGAAGGGATACGGATAAAGATTGCAAAAAAAGTACGGATGCTTCAAGGAGGAAGTGTTCCTCACTTAACGGCTCCAACTGTCGCAGTGCAGCAAGATACCGCAAAACCTGCTGGCGAAGAAGATATTCCTGCTAAGGAAGAAAACCTTCACGAAATCCGTTCACCTATTGTAGGCACCTTTTACAGAGCGCCGGCTCCTGATGCAGATTCATACGTGCATGTTGGCGATAATATTTCTGAGGGTTCTGTGCTTTGTATTGTTGAAGCAATGAAACTGATGAACGAAATAGAGAGTGATGTAAGCGGAAACATTGTAAAAATACTTGTCGATAGCGGAAAACCGGTTGAATACAATCAACCTCTATTTCTTGTAAAGACAAGTTAAAAATTTTTTGAGGAATAATTGTTTAAAAAGATATTAATAGCCAACCGGGGCGAAATTGCTTTAAGAATTATTAGAACGTGCAAAGAACTCGGTATAAAAACTGTTGCGGTTTATTCCGAGGCTGACAAAAACGCTTTGCATGTTACGTTTGCAGACGAAGCGGTTTGTATCGGTCCCGCATACGGCAGGGACAGCTACCTAAAAATTCCGTCAATTATTTCAGCCGCACAAATTACCGGGGCAGACGCAATTCACCCGGGCTACGGGTTCCTTGCTGAAAATGCTTCCTTCTCAGAAATTTGCAGCGAATCGAATATTAAGTTTATAGGTCCATCGCCGCAGATGATTAATGCAATGGGAAACAAAGCCTTTGCAAAAGAAACAATGCGCAGCAACGGCGTACCCGTTATACCCGGCAGCGATGGCGTAATAAACGATATTGAAGAAGGGAAAAAAATATCAAATGAAATGGGTTACCCTGTTATTGTTAAAGCCTCTGCAGGCGGCGGCGGTAAGGGTATGCGGATAGTTTGGGAAGAAAAAGAATTTACAAAAGCATTTCAAACTGCCCGCGCCGAAGCTGAATCAGGTTTCGGCAACCCCGATGTTTATATCGAAAAGTTTATAGAAAACCCGCGACATATTGAAATACAGATTATGGGGGACACATTCGGCAACGCGTTTCACTACGGCGAAAGAGATTGTTCGGTTCAGCGCCGTCATCAAAAGCTTATTGAAGAATCACCATCTCCGGCAATAGACGAAGAAATCCGTAATAAAATGGGGGAAGCCGCCGTAAAAGGAGCTTTGTCGGTTAACTACGAAGGCGCCGGTACAATTGAATTCCTTCTTGATAAAAATAAAAATTTTTATTTTATGGAGATGAACACACGTATACAGGTTGAACACCCTGTTACCGAACTTGTTTATGGCGTTGATTTAATTCGTCAGCAAATTTTGGTGGCATCTGGGAATAGAGTTGAAACACTTCCGACAAAACCAAACGGACATGCAATAGAATTTAGAATAAATGCAGAAGACCCGGCTCATGGCTTTAGACCATCTCCGGGAAAAATAGAATCGCTTCATTTCCCGGGCGGTTACGGCGTTCGTATCGATTCGCATATTTATCATTCATATTCAATTCCTCCTTATTATGATTCGCTTATTGCAAAACTTATTGTATGGGGTAAAAACCGCGAGCATGCGCTATCAAGAGGCAGGCGGGCTTTGGAAGAATTTACTATTGAAGGAATAAAAACTACAATTCCTTTCCACTTAAAAGTATTGGAAGATGAAAGATTTAAAAGCGGTAATTTTGATACCGGCTTTTTAGAAAATTTTAAATATTAGTCAGGATAATCATCCTGCAAAAAATAAATTAACACTGAGGTAAAAATGAACGTTCCTGAAAACTTAAAATATTCAAAAGACCACGAATGGATTTCTATCGATGGAAACGTGGGCACCATTGGCGTAACAGATTATGCACAAGGCGAACTTGGCGATGTAGTGTTCGTTGATGTTGATTCCGGCTTAAGCGAAATAAAAAAAGGGGAATCATTCGGTACAATTGAAGCAGTGAAAACTGTTAGCGATATGTACGCCCCATGCACAGGTAAAGTATTGGAAGTAAACGGCAAACTTAGCGATGCGCCTGAAAGCATTAACTCCGACCCCTATGGCGAAGGCTGGATAATTAAAGTTGAAATAAATGATATGAGCGAATTAAGCGATTTATTAGACGCAGAAGATTACAAAGAATTAATCGGCGCGTAAATAGAGCCAAACAGCTTTTTTTAAGAGTGATTTTTTTCACCAGAAATATTTAAGGCAAAATCCCTTTTAAGGGATTTTGTTTTTATTTTTAAAGGGATAGTTCAAATTTTTTGTTAAACATAAAAACTGTTTAATCCGATGAAACGAGAAACCATTTTAATTATTGACTTTGGTTCGCAATACACACAGTTAATAACACGCAGAGTAAGGGAAGCTAATGTATATTCTGAAATCCATTCAAACAAAATTTCATTAAAAGAAATAAAAAAATTAAAACCGGTTGGGATCATTCTTTCCGGCGGACCGATGAGTGTTTATGATGAAGATGCCGCTACAATAGATAATGAAATATTAAAATTAAGCGTTCCGATCCTCGGCATCTGCTACGGACTTCAATACATCTGCCAAACCGCTGGCGGTAAGGTTGAAAAAGCCAACGACAGAGAGTACGGTAAAGCCGCACTTCGAGCAATAAATAATTCCGACTTGTTCGCCGGGTTAAAAGATGAGTCAACCGTTTGGATGAGCCACGGCGATTTATTAACCCGATTACCAAATGGGTTTGATATAATCGGGCAGTCTGATCACTCACCCATTTGTGCAATAGCCGATGAAGAAAAAAAGATATACGGCGTGCAGTTTCATCCCGAAG
>JAIOIM010000691.1 GCA_019912505.1 Ignavibacteriaceae bacterium | reverse complement strand
GTATAGTCGATGTTAAGCATAAGCTTTAGCGGAATTGCAGTTGCAAATAACCTAACGCCGTCCGCCGCAGTGCGTGTAAACAAAAAAACTATTGATGCAAACGATCGGGTTTTTCCGCCGAAACGATTTTCGAGAAATGAATAAGCGGTTTTTAAGTTGCCTTTGCTGTAAGCCGGCAGAAAGATGAATGCTACAACTATTCTTCCTAAAAGATAACCAACGGTAACTTGAAGAAAATTTAAGTTTGTTAAATAAGCCAGCCCCGGTATTGAAATAAATGTTAATGTGCTGGTTTCGGCAGCAACTATCGAAAAACAAACAGCCCACCAAGGGACAACTTTGGAGCCGAGAAAATAATCTTTAATCGTTTTTTGTTTTCCGCCTGAGAGTGCCCCTAATACGGCAACGCCAATGAGAAAAATTACAATAATTATGTAGTCGAGCGTATTTCCGTGCAATTAAATACCTATAATTTTTTTAATTCATCAAATGCTTCATTTACTGTGGTGCACACAGGTAAAACTCTGTCAAGCTGAGTAATTTTTATTAAGGAATAAACCTTTTCGGAAGGTGCGGCGAGACGCATTTGTCCGCCTGTTGTATTAAGTATCCGGTTAGCAACAAGTATTGCGCTTAAACCAGACGAGTCGCATGTTTCTATTTCACTTAAATCGAGAATAAGTTTTGTAACTCCCTCAACTTTAAGAAGCATTGTAAACTCACCCTTTACTAACCCCGAAATATTTGTATCCAGACGTTTTTCATTCAGCTTAAATATCGATATATCGTCTGTTCGTTTTATTTCAAAGTTCATAAATAATCCTTAAAACATTTGCAGGCAATTTAAGAAATTTTTGTAAGATAATTCCGCTTGTTCATCGTTATTTGATATCTGGAGGTTATAAAATTTATCGGAATTCTTTTTTACAAAGCCGATTCTTACTTCCGACTGAACGATGTTAGACAGATAACTGCAATAGAGATTTTCTGTGCGGTTCAAATCCACAACCACGTTAACTTCAAGCGATGATAATTTTTCAATTAACTTTTTACCCGGAAGATTTAACCTTGTAATATCCTCAATTGTATACTCGATTACTTTAAACCTGAATTTAGGAGGAAGCAGGCTAACTCTGAAATCGTGTGTTAAAATTGTTATGTTTTTTCTCTGCCCCTCAAGAAAGTTAAGAACCTGCTGCGAATGATGAAAATCATTTTCATCTTCTGGCATAATTACAAAAAAATTGTACGATTTTGCAAACACATGTGTGAAGTGAATATTTTTATTAACTCTTTGCTTTATTTTGCTGTCCACAATAATCTGTGCAACTGTATGTTTAAAATATTGTATCATTTATTTTCCGCCTTTTGCAGATGAATCATGAGTTCACTTTCATTCATTATTTCCACGCCGAGTTTTTCCGCCTTTGAAAGTTTTGAACCGGCGTTTTCACCGGCAATTACAAAATTTGTTTTTTTGCTTACACTGGAAGTTATTTTACCGCCGAGTGCTGTTATCTTTTCGCCTGCTTCTTCTCTTGAAAACGTGGATAAAGTTCCGGTAAGCACAAAAGTTTTTCCGGTAAAAAATGTTTCTGTGCTGGTTCTTTTTTCAGATTTAAAATTTATTCCGTGTTCAACTAGTTTTTTTATAATTGCCCGATTTGACTCGTCTGAAAAAAACTTTATCACACTGCCGCTTATACTGGGACCAATTTCATGAATTGATGTAATATCTTCTTCCGCAGCACCCATCAATTCATCAATTGATAAGAAATGCCCGGCTAATTTTTTTGCCGCGCCGGAACCAACATAACGAATACCAAGCGCAAACAATACTTTTGCGAACGGCTGTTTTTTGCTTTCTTCAATTGCGGCGAGCAAATTATCAACACTCTTTTCGCCAAGGCGATCTACTTGAATCAACTCATCACGCTTTCCCTTCAATTCATAAATGTCGGCGTACGATTTCAAAAATCCTTGCTCAACAAATAAATCAATAAGAGCTTCACCGAGTCCTTCAATATCCATTGCCCCGCGTGAAGCAAAATGTTCTAATCTTCCTTTTTCCTGCGCCGGGCATTCGGTATTTTCACAATAATAAGCTACTTCATCTTCGGGCTGAAATAACAATGCGCTGCAGACAGGACAGTTTAGAGGCGGCTCGGTTGCTTTTGTATTCTCTTTTCTCTCATCAAGTACAACCGCAACAACTTTCGGAATTACATCGCCTCCTTTTTCAATTATTACGATGTCGTTTTCTCGAATATCTTTGCGCCGTATTTCATCTATATTGTGCAGTGTTGCCCTGCTTATTGTAGAACCGGCAAGCAGCACGGGCTCAAGTTCTGCAACGGGTGTTACCGCACCTGTTCTGCCCACGCTCCAGGTTATTTCTTTCAGTTTTGTAAAAGCCTGCTTTGCTTTAAATTTAAAAGCAATTGCCCAACGCGGTGATTTTGCAATACTGCCGAGTAGTGTTTGCTGACGTATCGAATTTACTTTTATAACTGCGCCGTCAATTTCATACTCAAGCGAATACCTTTTTTCTTCGAGAACGCGGCAATACTCAAGTACTTCATTTATCGTTTTGAAAAGCCTGGTTTCCGGGTTTATGTTAAATCCAAGTTTTTTTAATATCTGAAGATTTTCGGATTGCGAATCAAAATTTTCTTCGGTGGAAATTAACACATAAGCAAACATATTCAGCGGACGTTGTGCAACTATACGAGGGTCTTGCATTTTTAATGTGCCGGCAGAAGAATTACGCGGGTTAGCAAAAAGTTTCTCTCCCTTTTCTTCCCTCTCATTATTTAATTTTTTAAAGTCTTCAACCTTCATAAAAATTTCGCCGCGCACTTCAACATCGTTTAGCCGGTAAGGAATATCTTTTGATTCTTTAAAACGCAGCGGAATGGTTTTTATCGTTTTTACATTTGCGGTAATTTCTTCTCCAGTAAAACCATCACCCCGCGTGGCAGCAGTGTTGAATAATCCATTTACGTAATTTATATTAACCGATGCGCCATCGATTTTATATTCAACAACATACTCTATTTCTTCCCCTTCAGGCAGTTCTTTCCGAACCCTTCTGTCGAAGTCATTTAAGTCATCTTCATTATAACTGTTAGCAAGACTAAGCATAGGAACCTTATGAGTTGCGGCTTTAAATTCTTTTGTTAAATCTTTACCGACGCGCTGTGTGGGAGAATCGGGGGATATAAACTCGGGGTGCTCTGCTTCTAACTTCTCAAGTTCTTTGATGAGCATGTCGTAATTGTAATCGCTTATTGCCGGCTCTGCGAGTACGTAATAGTTGTAATCGTTTTCACGGATAAGTTCACGCAGCGTGTCAATTCTTTTTTTTACTTCGGAAGACATACTTCTTAATGTTGATTTTGTAATTGGGAAAGACCAGAGGCATCAACTCTGAACGACATGCTTGTTTTTTGTTTCCCTGAAAAATTTAACAGTTTGTTATTCAAATACAAATTAACGCCGCCGGAATTACCGAGCGTAATTTTAAATAATTGTTTTGCCGTTATTGATTTTTTTGAGTTGGGGGTCATTATAAAATCATCGGATGTTTTTTCATCAGTTATAATTTTAATCCATGAGGAGTCCAGTGCTTGGATTGTAAGGAGCAGACTATCCGAATTATTTGTTGAATACAACGAATCTGAAGGCTGCTCAGGTTTTTCATCATATCTTTGAGCATCATTAATAATTTCAGCGTAGGGCTTCTCGGGAAAAATTAACTCATTACTACTGGAAAAAAAAACATTATAAATAACAAATGCAACAGCCAAAACAACTATTGCCATAATACCTATTTGAACATTGTTGATTTTTCTTCCGGAAGAAGCAGCGTAATTTGTTGACGATTCATATGATGGAATACCACTTGTGGCAAGTTTTTTTATGGGTGCAGTTCGCTTCACTTCTTCTTTCTGCGGCGGGTTAGTTTCGCTATTAGACTCAACCGGTTCTTCTTTTTCCTCCGGAAGGTTATCTTCTACAAATAGCTGTCCTTTTTTTGCCGACTCAAACTTTTTTAATGTTATCGTTTCATCAAGCCCCACTACTTTTGAATAGTCTTTTATAAATGCACGGACATAAACATCGGGAAGAAATGAAAAGTCGCCGAATTCCATTTGCTCGAGAAATTTTAAATCGATACGTGTCTTAGCAGCCAATTGCTGAATTGTTAAATCGTTTTTTTCTCTGGCTTGTTTTAGTTCTTCTGCAAATTGATCAAGCATAACATCTCAAATTTATTTTAATTCTTTCTAACTATTCTAGCCGCAAAAGCACCATCCATATTGTGCAGTTGCGGGAGCGTTTGTACGCAGCCATTTTCATCAATTAAATCTTTTCTAAAAAACTCGCCCGCAGGTTGTAGCTGAAAATCGGGGTTGTTAATTAAAAATTTATTAACTACTTCAAAATTTTCTTCCGGTTCTATAGAACAGGTACTGTACACCAATACTCCGCCGGGTTTAAGAAGCGATGCGGCTTTTACAATCAAATCATATTGGTTTTTCGCCATCTTCCTAATATCGAGCATATCTTTTTTCCATTTTATATCAGGCTTTTTTGAAAGAGTTCCGGTTCCAGAGCAAGGTACATCGGCGAGTACGCGGTCATACAGTTCGCCTTCAAACTCAAGTGCGTTAACAGCAAAAGTTTTATATGATTTTATTCCGAGACGTTCCATATTTTTTTCGAGAATTTTTAACCGGCTTTCGTATCTGTCCAAAGTTGTTATTTCACCTTCGTCCTTCATAAGGTGCGCTAAAAATGCAGTCTTACCTCCGGGCGCCGCGAATAAATCAATTACTTTTTCACCCGGCTGCGGATCTAATAATTTGCATGCTAAACCGGCGCTTTCATCCTGGATGTTAAAATAACCTTTGGTAAAATATTCCCATGATGTAATGTTAGTTAAGTTTTGCAGCTGGAAAAATTCAGGTAAAAATTTACCAGGGGTGTAACGCAAATTAACTGACTCAAGCAACTGCATAAACTCATCCCTGTTGGTTTTTAATCCGTTTATGCGAAGCGTTAAAAAAGGTTTTTCATTATTGGCTGCAAGAAGTTTTTCTGTGTCTTCTCTCCCAAAACGGGCAACATACCGTTTTATCATCCAGCTTGGGTGTGAATAAAATGCTGCAAGATAGCCAATCAAATCTTCATTCGGATCTGGATAACGGATTGCATTTTTTGTACGCAATATGTTTCTGAGAATAGCATTTGTCAAATCAGCCGGTTTTTGCCCTTGGAGTCTTTTTACAAACTCAACGGCTTCGTTAACGGCTGCATGGTCAGGCACTCTATCCAAAAATAAAATTTGATACAAAGCAACACGCAGCCCGTTTTTTAAGTTAGGAATAGCTTTAGAAAATTGACCTTTGTAAAACCCGTTTAGTATCCAATCGAGCCTGCCCATCCAGCGTATAACGCCGTGAACAATTTCAAATAAAAGTGCTTTGTCCGGACCGGATAATTCCGAATTACGCATTTCATTATCAAGAAGTTTATCAAGGTATGCATCGGTTCTTTCAACACGGTTTAATATTTTAACCGAAAGACCTCTAACACCCTCATATAAATCGACAACTTTATGTTCTGTAAATTCTGCCATATATTAATACGGATAACCGCGTTTTCTCCTTTCCTTTTTTGTAAGGTCAAAAATCTTTCTAAACAATTTTTCCTCAACATCGAACAAAGTTTTTTCGCGTCTTGCAACAACACGAGTGGCTGTTTCAATGCTCCTCTCAATATCATAAGTTGTAACCGCTTCGCTTCCACCCCAGGAAAAAGAGGGGAGATATTTCTGGGGAAAAGCTGCGCCGAATATGTTACACGAAAAGCCAACAATTGTGCCTGTATTAAACATCGTATTAATTGCAGTTTTTGAATGGTCGCCAATAATAACTCCAAGAAACTGTGAGCCGCTGTCAATCACTTCTCCGTTAATATAAACTTTTACACTGCCGTAATTATTTTTTAGATCGCTGCAATTTGTATCAGCACCTATATTAACCCAACTGCCGAGATAAGCGTGACCCAGAAAACCAGCATGCTGTTTATTTGAATAAGGAAGCATTATTGAGCCTTCTATTTCGCCGCCAACTTTACAAACTTTCCCGATGCTTACATTTTGGTAAAGCACGGCGGTGCTCTTAACATGCGTTCTTTCTCCGATGTAAACAGCACCTTCAATAACAGCATTGGAATAAATAAATGCATCTCTATCGATGTACACCGGTCCTTTTGTCGCATCTATTACTGCGCCGGGTTTAACTACGGCGCCTTCTTCAATGTACACATTTTCTTTCCCAATTATGTGCGCTCCGGGGGAAACATTTCCTTTTATATTTTCCTCCCCAGCGTGTACATTTTCTTTCAAGTATTGATAATCTTTTAATATCTCGGCTCCGTTGTGGTTAACAAGGTCCCAGATATAATCAATCGTTTTTATATCTACTTTTTCAACCGCCAGACCATCAAAATTGGATTCGCTTAAAAGGTCGTGCATCCTGGTTTTTAATTCATCAAGCTTTTTGCCGGATACGCGTGCGGCAACAATAGTGTCGCCATTTAAGTAAAGCCTATCCTCTCCCTCAAGCGGGATAATTTCAGCCATATTTAACGGTGCTAATACTCTGCCGTTTATAAATAGACATGAGTCATCTTCAATTCTGTTAATCGGAATGCCGGGGTTATGAATTCTTACAACCGCATCTAAGTATGTTCTGCAATGAAGAGAATATTTAATACCCGGATAAGAACGAACAATTTTTGCGCGCAGACTGTTAATACCGCATATTAATTGATAAGTCGGTCTCGAAAATATCAACGGTTCAAGTCTATCGTAATTAATACCTTCAAAAATACAAAGTTGCACTATTGCCTCAATAAAAAATTTGGGCGCAATTTAACATTTTTTAAGGTAATAAACTTGGTAGAATTTGCTGGTGGAACAACTGAATTGCTCGGGTTAAGGTATGTGCATTCCTCTTATGTCCAAAATGAATACTTGAGCGGAGTAGTTGGTGAAAATTTTCGCCCCTCTTTGCAATTTATTATTTAAATGATATTTTTCACGTAACCAATCAACATTAAAAGTTTTTATGATACACCAACACATCGATGAATGTTTTAATTGCCCGATATTAATAGAGACATCAAACCGCTTAGATTTTTTTCAATCAATAACTTCCGAAGTGATGGCTAAAAAGCCATTGACTGATTTGTTAAACGAAATTATTGAAACATCGAAATCTCTTTTAACTGCGGAAGCAGCATCATTGCTTTTTTACGATTCTAAATTAAACGAATTAGTTTTTGAAACGGCTGTCAGCCCCGAATCGGTGCACCTTCAAACACATTCCATACCTCTTGGCGTTGGTATTGCCGGTTGGGTTGCGAAAGAAAAAAAATCTCTTGTAATTGACGATTGTTACAAAGACGATAGGTTTAACCCTGCAATAGATAAAGCATCGGGGTTTAAAACAAAAAATATGATCTGCTCACCGATGCTTAGGAAAAACGAATTAGTGGGTGTTATACAGGTGATGAATAAAATAGGGGGCGGAAGTTTTTCTGAAACCGACATTGGGTTTTTGGAAGGGCTGTCTCTTTCGTGCGCTGTTGCTATTGAGAATGCGCGCTTGGTTGATGTTGAATTAAAAAATTATCATGTAAGTCTTGAACTTGAAACAGCACATCAGATTCAGCAGTTAATAATGCCTAAATCACTACCGCAGTATAACGATATAGACGTAAGCGTTGAACTGATTGCCGCAAAAGAACTCGGCGGCGATTATTTTAATTTAATAAAATTATCGGATGAAGAAACTCTTTTTTTTCTTGCCGATGTTTCGGGAAAAAGCATTTCGGCATCGCTTATTGTTTCTTATCTTTATTCGTTTTCGCAGACCTATCTTATTCTCAATAAAAAGTTTAATCTGGTTGATTTTGTAGAAGCGCTGAATAAGTTTTTAGTTTTTTCCACTACCTCAGACAAATTTGCAACGGCATGGGCGGCAGTATTTAATCATCGAACTAAAGTGTTAGAAAGTATTAATGCCGGGCATAACCCGCCGCTTTGTTTAAGAGAAGATAAGTTTATCGAGCTTAGCAAAGGCGGACTGCTGCTTGGCGCAGTAGAAACAAACTATAGCTCGGAATTGCTTCAGATATTACCGGGGGATAAAATTATTTTTTATACGGATGGTGTAACAGAGGCTATGAATAATGAAGATGAAGAATTTGGCGAAGAAAGGTTCTATGAATTTTTAATCTCTATGAAGAGTAACTCGTCAGCCGAAATTACAAAAAGTTTAATCGACAAATTAACACGATATCGAAAATCAACTGAGCAGAGTGATGACATAACCTGCGGAATTTTTCAATTAATTTAATGGTATCTGTCCCCTTATTTTTTTTACGAGTTCTCCGCTTAACCGGAGTAAATCTGTTTCTGCAATTTTTGCTTCGTACTGTGCCTGCAGCAGGCGGCTTTGCGATTCAAGCAGGCGCTTTTGAGTTTCGCGGAATTCCAATGGCGTTAATGTTCCAAGACGCAAACGCTCTACTGCTATATCAACATTTTCCCGCGCTGACTCTAAATTTTCGGTTTCCAGCTCTACAAGCACAAGTGAGTTTTCATATCGTTTAAATGAAGTGAGTACTACCGCTTTAATATTTTCTTCGGTTTTATTTAACAGGGTTTTATTTATATCAATATTAACAGCCGCATTTTGAATTGCCGTGGCTGTCTTTAATCCATCGAAAAGATTCCACGATGCAGTAACACCGTAATTAAAACCAATATTTAAATTTGATTTCATAAACCCGGCTTCAGCCTCCGAGTTTGTATAATTATAACCTGCCGTTAAATTGATTGCCGGGAACCAGCCGGAACGAGCTAAACGAAGATTAATATCGGCAAGATTTTTATTTTCCCTCGCTATTAAAAGCTCGCTGTTTTTATCCATTGCTGATGACAGCATATCATCGGGGTTTAAATTTTTATTTACTACAATTGTGTCTTCAACTTGGAACTGTTCGTTTACATCGCGCCCCAGCAGCTCGTTTAAATTTATTTCAGCCTGCACAAGTTTTAATTCTTCTCTAAGATAATTTGTTCTATCCTCGTTCAAATCAACTTTTGCCTGTCTTAAATCGAATCGGGAACCGGAGCCGACATCAAGTTTGTTTTCCGCAATCCGCACCCGTTCTTCAGAAAGAGCAATGCTTTTTTTTATTACTTCTAAAATCTGCTGTTGGCGGACTATGTTATAATATTCGGAAATAACCGAACTAATACTTTGCTCAACCGCTGATTTAAAACTTATTTCACCGCTCTTTTTTAATTCCTTTAATCTATCAAGTTCAGCAAACATTTGTAACCCATCGAACACTGTCCAGTTAAGTGCAAGTGAAGCATTTAAATTTTTTGTAACCGCACCGTTGCGGTCAACCATTCTGCCGTCAAAATATTCCTGAGTAGTATTTGTAACGCTTCTTAAAATGGTTCCGCTTGCATCAAGTGTCGGAAGAAAACCAGCACTGCCAGGCGATAAATTATTATCGGCAATTTCCATTTGCCCGCGCGCAATGCTAATAGAAAAATTATTTTTTAATGCTGTCTCCACCGCGTTTTGCAAAGTTAGTTTTTGCTGTGCAAAAATTGATGAATATAAAAGGAAGGCTGCAACAATAATTTTTTTCATTTTATTTATCATCCAACTTAAACCGGTTTGTATTTGTCCGTTGCTCAATCAGTAACATTTGATACCGCCGCAGTTTTTCTTGAGAAGAATGAATAAATAACCGGCACAATCATTAAAGTTAAAAATGTAGAAAATATTAACCCGCCTATAACTGCTATTCCCATCGAAACGCGGCTCTCAGAACCGGCGCCAAGCGCAAGGGCAATGGGCAGTGTACCGAGAATAGTTGAAAAACTTGTCATCAAAATTGGGCGGAGGCGCGCAACCGCGGCATCAATTATAGCATTAGTGCGTTCCAGCCCGGCGGCTTTTCGCTGGTTTGCAAACTCAACAAGTAAAATACCGTTTTTGGTTACAAGACCAATCAGCATTATTATTCCAATCTGACTGAATATGTTTGACGTTTGATTAAAATACCATAACGAAGCGAGTGCGCCGAGTATTGCCAACGGTACTGTAAATAAAATAATAAACGGGTCGCGGAAGCTTTCAAATTGTGCCGCTAACACAAGATATATTAAAACTAACGCAAGTATAAATGCAAATAATAGACTTGAAGAACTTTCTTTAAAATCCTTTGAAGCCCCGTCTAATGCGGTTGAAAAAGATGGGTCTAAAATTTTCTCTGCAATCTTGTCCATTTCAGTTATCCCATCGCCAATTTTTTTATTGGGTGCGAGCCCGGCAGATATAGTAGCCGAAACATACCGGTTAAACCTGTACAACTGCGGCGGTGCGCTTTCTTCACTCGTGTTTATAACATTATCAAGCTGTATAAGTTCGCCGCGGTTATTTTTTACGTAAAGCGAACGAAGATCAATCGGTTCGTCACGGTTTTCGCGCGAAAGCTGTCCGATAACCTGATACTGTTTGCCGTTTAATATATAATAACCAAAGCGCTGCCCGCTAAACGCCGATTGAATTACCTGTGCGATATCTATTGTGGATACACCAAGGTCGCGCGCTCGTTGACGATTAATTGTAATTTTAATTTCAGGTTTATTGAATTTTAAATTAACATCAACCACGGTAAAAACATTTGACTGCCGGACTTCCTCAAAAAACTTAGGAAGAGTCTCGCGCAGTTTTTCAAAGTTTGGCGCTTGTATAACATACTGTACAGGCAACCCGCCTCTACCCTGCCCAATTGTTTGCTGCTGCACTACAAAAGTTCTCGCCCTTGTAAGCTTTGAAAAATTTGCGGTCAAATCATCGGCTATTTGCTGTTGTGTGCGCTCCCGCTTATCCGGCTGCACAAGAATAATATTTCCAAATCCGGAGTTAACCGAACCGGAAGCACCCCAGCCGGGAGAAGTTACACTAATAATTGCTTCTGTTTCGGGCACGTCTGCTTCGGTCTGCTGAACAAGTTCATCCATGTAATTATCCATGTATTCAAACGTGGCGCCTTCGGGAGCGGAAACAATTAATTGAAGCTGGCTTCTATCTTCAAGCGGCGCTAACTCTGAGGGAATTATTTTGAAGAAAACGTAGATGAACAGAAATGAAACAGCTAATGCGGCAAAGGCAAGCCAGCGGTGTTTCATAAAAGTTATAAGCGAATTTTTATAAGTGCTGTTTATATTTTCAAAAAAAGGTTCTGTTTTTTTATAAAACCAATTATGAGTTTCTCTTCTTTTTAAAATTTTTGCACTCAACATAGGCGTTAAAGTTAGAGCGACAAATGATGAAATTATAACAGCACCAGAAATAACAATTCCGAATTCGCGGAAGAGCCTGCCGGTTAGCCCGGAAAGAAAAATTACTGGCAGGAACACAGAAGCAAGGGCAACAGTAGTAGAAACAACCGCAAAAAATATTTCAGAAGAACCGCGCCTTGCAGCTTCATTCGGCTCCATTTTGTTTTCAATTTTTGTGTAGATATTTTCAAGTACAACAATTGCGTCATCAACAACAAGACCAATTGCCAGCACAATGCCAAGCAGCGTTAAAACATTTATTGAAAAGTTGGCAATGTACATTATAAAAAACGCACCGATTAAAGAAATAGGAATTGCTATAACAGGGATAATTGTCGTTCGCCAATCGCGCAAAAATAAAAAGATGATGAGCACGACAAGTCCGAAAGCAATAAAGATTGTTTGCTGAACTTCTGTTATAGAGTCTTTTATATATTTTGTAACATCAAAGCCGATACCTGTTTTTATATCCGGCGGCAGATTTTGTTTTAGCTGGTCGAGCCGCTTATAAAACTCATCTGTTATTGCAATATTATTTGCGCCTGCCTGAGCAATTAACACAACGCCGACCATCGGCACTCCGTTGCGTTTTAAGACTGTACGTTCATTTTCAGCGCCGAGTTCTGCACGACCTATATCTTTAAAACGTACAATACTTCCCGAGGTTTCTTTTACAATCAGATTATTAAACTCATCTACATCAAGCAGCCTGCCTATTGTTCTTATAGAGAGCTCGGTGTTATCACCTTCAATTAGTCCGGATGGCAGCTCTACATTTTCTCTTGTAATTGCGTTACGCACGTCAATTGGAGTAAGTTGGTAAGCGGCAAGTTTTGCAGGGTCCATCCATAAACGCATGGCGTACTTTTTTTCGCCCCATATCTGAACGCCAGATACGCCGGGAATTGTCTGCAGCCTTTCTTTAAAAACATTGTTTGCAATTTCAGTAAGTTCAAGAAGGTTTCTCGTGTCGCTCTGAACATTTAAAAAAACAATTGGGCGCGCGTCTGCGTCTGCTTTAGAAACTATCGGGTTCTCAACATCCGGAGGCAGCCTGCGTGTAGCGCGCGAGACTCTATCACGCACATCGTTTGCGGCATCCTCAAGGTTTACATCAATATCAAACTCAACAGTAATTGTGCTTCTTCCGTCACGGCTTACAGATGTAAGTGAACGAATGCCGGCAATACCGTTTATTTCTTCCTCAAGCGGTTCGGTTATTTGCGATTCAATTACATCGGCGTTTGCGCCCGTATAAGTTGTGCTTACTGTAATTCGCGGCGGGTCAACCGCGGGGTACTCGCGTATGCCAAGGTATGTATAACCGATTATTCCGAACAGCACAACGGCAATAGACATTACAATTGCAAGAACAGGTCGTCTAATACTTAGTGATGATAAACTCATAAATTACTCAACGCGCTACTTTACTTTTAAAAGTGTAACCGGTGCACCGGGTCTTAATTGCAATATGCCGGATGTAATAACCGTATCCCCGGCAGCCAAGCCGTCGACAACTTGAACAACTTTTTCGGAACGGATGCCCAGTTGAACAGGCTGCGGAAAAGCAGTGCCGCTGCGGTACAAAAATACTTTTTGTCCTTTTAACTCCGGTATTATTGCCTGGCTGGGAATTAATATGGCGTTATCAATTTGTTTTAAAACAAGCTCAACATCTGCAAACGAACCGGGAACCACTTTTCTGCCGGCGTTATAGTAGATACCCCTAATTTTTATTGACCGCGTTACGGTTTCTATCTTTGGTTCAATCGCCAGTACTTTTCCTTTTAATTGTTCACTGCCGCCTGCGGTTTTAAACAAAATTTCATCACCGGCACTAACTAACGAGGCGTATCTTTCGGGGATAGAAAAATCAATTTTAACCGGGTTAATTTCCTGCAGGCTTGCAATTATTGTTGAAGTGTTTACAAAACTACCTTCGCTTATATTTTTTAAACCTATGTATCCGCTGAACGGGGCTTTAATTTCGGTTTTGGCTATCTGTGCTTTCACAAGCTCAACTTCCGCTTTTATGATGTTCAGTTCGTTTAATGATTCATCATATTCTTCCTGGCTTATTGCTTCTTTCGCAAGCAATGTTTTTTGACGCGCTTCTTTATCGGATAAAAGTTTAAGTCTGTAATCAGCCCGTTTTAACTGCGCTTGTAATTCCTCATCATTTATTTTGATGAGCATTGTTCCTTTTGTTACAAAGCTGCCTTCTTTAAAAGATATCCGAGTAATTTTGCCGGCTACTTCGGGTCGGAGTTCAACTTCTTCATTGGCTATAATTGTGCCGCTTGTGTTTACTTTATTATCAAGCCGACTGGGTTTTGCAATAACAGCGTTAACCGGCACGGGAGCGTTTCGTTGGGCTGCTGTAGAT
>JAIOIM010000690.1 GCA_019912505.1 Ignavibacteriaceae bacterium | reverse complement strand
TTCACTAATTATTCTTTAGATTTTGTTACATCAAGGAGCAGAAGCATTGTAGGTGAAGTTTACGGCTCTGCGGGGAATTTTTATTCGGGCATTATTAAATCGTTTTCATCAAGCGCAACATGGGTTGCAAATCAGCATCTTTCGCTTTATGCTGATTTTCAGCATAACAATATTTCACTTGGAAGTGAAAGCTTTCAAACAAATGAAATCGGCTCGCGCATTCAATACGATTTTTCAACTATAGTGAACAGCTCTCTTTTTACCCAATGGAATAACGATCTCGATCAGGTATTGCTAAACTACCGGTTTAACTGGCAGCCGAAAGTAGGAAGTAATTTTTATCTTGTTGTCAATCAGCTTATTTCAACCCGAGGCAAATTGCAGAGCAAAGAATTTGCAATACTCGCAAAGTTTGTGTGGCTGTTTATTTTATGACTGCTTATTTTGATAGCTCTCTTCAAAAACTAATATAATATGTAAACACGCCGATTACTCTCTGTTATCTTCCTTATTGCTCAATAGATTTATCGCAAATCAAGCACTAATAAATCCCAATTATAATTTTGACTTGAAATTTCAGTAATATTTTTTAAACTGTGTATTGATAATTATACACATATTCGGAGCTACTTATGGTAAAAGCTATTTGGGATAAAACAGTGCTCGCTGAGAGCAATGATTTTAAAATAGTTGACGGGCATTATTATTTCCCCATTAATTCTGTAAAAAAACAGTACTTACGAAAAAGTTCTACAAAACAAGCCGATGTAAAAAACGGCACAGCAGATTTTTATAATATTGTTGAAGGGCAAAATGTTTGTTGGAACGCCGCCTGGAGTTACCCCGAACCAAGAGATACCGCTACTGGAATTAAGGACCACATCGGTTTCTCTGCGAGCATAAAAATAAAAAAATAATTTACCTGCTGCACCGATAAATATATGTTTTAAATGTTTTATATTTCATAAAAAAATTATGAATAAAACTGCTTTACTTATCGGTGCAACGGGTTTAATCGGTAGCCGTTGTCTAAACTATTTGTTGTCGGATGATTCTTATTCATCAATCAAAATAATTACTCGGCGAAGTTTAAATAATCGGAATGAAAAACTTATAGAGTACGTAGCCGATTTTGAACAATTAGAAAAACAGCGCGAAGCCTTTGTTTGCGATGATCTGTTTTGTTGTCTCGGTACAACTTTAAAGAAAGCCGGCAGTCGGACAAATTTTATAAAAGTCGATTTTGAGTATCCCTACCGTTCAGCAGAACTTGCTTTGATGAGCGGGGCAAAACAGTTTTTACTTGTATCATCGCTCGGGGCGAATAAAAACTCGAAAACTTTTTATCTTAAAATTAAAGGCGAGGTTGAAGAAGCCGTTTCAAAATTAAATTTTGCGTCGGTAATTATTTTTCAACCATCTCTGTTACTTGGAAAAAGAGAAGAAGTTAGAACCGGCGAAAGGATTGGTGAAATCCTCGGCAAAATCTTTTCGCCTATTTTGCTCGGCGGATTAAAAAAATATAAACCTATAGAAGCAGACACAGTTGCAAAAGTTATGGTGCTTTGTGCTAACAGCAATTACAAAGGTATAAATGTCATTCAATCGGATGAGATAAGTATGAAAGCAGGTATGTAATGTGTTTGCTTATATTTTCTTACCGTGACCATCCCGATTATAAACTTATACTTGCCGCGAATAGGGATGAGTTTTACAAGCGACCAACTCTGCCTGCACAATATTGGGGTAGTAAATCAGCAATCTTTTCAGGCATTGATGAAGAAGCCGGCGGCACCTGGCTTGGTGTAAATAAAAAAGGAAAACTTGCTGCGCTTACCAATTACCGCGATCTGAAGAATCTAAAACCAAACGCTCCTACCAGAGGTAAACTTGTTTCTGATTTTCTTGAAGAAAAAATTGAAGGACATTTATTTTCTGATAATCTTATTAAGACAGCCGACGATTATAACGGATATAATTTAGTTTTCGGTGATGCTAATTCGCTTTTGTATTTCAGCAACATCACAAAAAAAGTTGAAGAATTGAACACCGGAATTCACAGTTTATCAAATCATCTTCTTAACTCTTCCTGGCCAAAAAGTAATAAAATAAATTCTCTTTTTAATGAAGTAATCACACGCAAAAAGTTTTCGGTTGAAAGCCTTTTTGAAATATTAACCGATACAGAGATATTTGATGAAAATTTACTCCCCGATACCGGGCTTCCTAAGGAAGTTGAACGAGCTATAAGTCCGATATTTATTGTTGCTCCATCTTACGGCACACGTTCTTCTACGGTTGTATTAATTGACAATAATAACAAACTTTTTTTTGAAGAGCATACTTATGATGAAAAGGGAATAGTTACACAATCTTCAAAAACCACTTTTAAAATAATTGCCGTGTAATAACAAGCTTTAAAATAAAAAAGGCTGATATAAAATCAGCCTTACAAAAATTTGTGTAAAATAATTAATTAGCCCTTCTCGAAAACCGGGGCTCCTCAAGCGTAAGCATTAAAGAAATACGGTGAGTATCCGGTAAGCGCTCAAGTTCCGAAGTACTGAAACGCGCAAATGAGTAGTCTATATTAAGTTTCGGCAGCTTTACACCGGCGCCGATTGTAAATTGTTTTACATCGTTATAACCGCCGCGTATTGCGAAGATGTTTTTGAAGTTGTATTCGAGTCCGCCATGGAAATCGAAACTAACAAGACCGGCATTAAAAGTAGAAGCAAATCTTCTGTTTTCAAAACGAACATCAAAATCGACAGCTGGTGATAATCTTCCGCCGAAGAAATATATATCATAAGCTGCACCGACTTTTACTGTTGGAGCTACAAGCTCATTTCTTCCTGTATTCCAGGCAACTAATGTAGTGGTAACATCCTGGATGTTAGCGCCGAGCTGCAAGTTTTCATAGGGTGTGTACCATGCGCCCACATCAAAACCAACACCGTAAGCAGAGTATTCTGCAATATCTCTATAAATAATTTTTACAGATGCGCCGTAATAAAAATTTTCGGAGTAGCGTTTTGCAAAAGAAAGATAACCAACCCAATCCTGGTTGCTGAAGTTTTTTACCAAAGCCGGATCAAGTCTTGCTGAAGGTAAATAAATATCGTAAATAACCTGTCCGGTGGTTCTATCAATTAAAGCTTCCCGCGTATCGGGAATATCGTCAATTCCAAGGCGCATAATATTCAACGCAAATGTCATATCTTTTCCGTAGGGAATTGCAACACCGGCGTAATTATAATTTACAAGATTACCGAAACGCTCATCATGCATCAAAGAAATTTGTGGATAATCAATATGTGCTAATCCGGCAGGGTTATAATAACCTGCGGTAACATCGTTAGCGAGGGCAGTAAATGCTCCGCCCATACCAAGCGGTCTGCCGCCTACACCGATAGCCATAAACTCACCGGCGTATTTTCCTATAACGGTTTGAGCATCTACCAGCGAAATGGAGACGAGTAGAAACGTAAAAATAAATAAAACTTTTTTTGGCATTGATTGAGCTCCCAAAAACTCTGTTATTATTAAACTTGTGGCAAAAATTCATTAAAAAGTGTTATAAAGTCAAGTCTAATTTTGGTGTTAACGGAATATCTTTTTCGGAAACGATCTAATGTAATAACACAAGTTTTGTTTCGACCTAAACTGTGCCCTCATTTATGCGGGGTTTTAAAGATTGAAGATAGGCTTTGGAGTCAAATATTTTAAAATTTTAAGCGAAGTCTACAATTCATCATCAATTATCAACCGCTTCATCCGCAAAAGAGCCGGCAATAACTTTTGTATTATACTCGGTGCCTATTAAATCTTGAAGCGTCATCTTCCCGAGCACACTATCTAACAAAGATTGTACAGTGTTCCAGAGACTCCTAATAGAGCAGTCAATAGTGTGTGTACAAATTGTACCGAGCCCTGAATGCTCCTCGCAAAAACTTGATTCAAATAATTTACCGCCGAGAACATTTAAAACATCGCCGATAATAATTTGGCTTGCAGTACGCGTAAGTTTATACCCGCCTGTTTGTCCGCGGGTGCTGTCTACAAAACCGCCGAGTCTTAAAATTCGCAGTATCTTTCCAACGTGTGCAGCGGAAAGATCTTCCAACTGACTTATCTCAGGGATAGTGAGTCCGTTCGGCGAATCAGCTTTACTGATTCGCAACAGACATCTTAAACCATATTCTTCTTGTGCACTAAATTTCATATTTACATAGAAATATTTAGCTGTCTAAATGCTAGCAAAAAGACAGCATTAATTATTTATCCTCTAAATCTTGGGATTTTTGAACTGCATTGTTTTGCGTATTGAACTTCGGCTAATTGTTCCGGTGTAATAGACGGACCGGCAGCGGAGCAATGTTGATTAAAAACATTTTTTAAGCTATCCGCAATCTCTTCCGCTGAATAACCTTCTATACCTAACCTCGGTAAAAAGTGAATCAGCTCTCCATTCTTAAACATTGCAATACTCGGGGATGATGGAGGAAAAGTAGGCACATATTCCCGAACCTTTTCAACAGCATCACGTTCCTGTCCGGCAAAAACGGTGTACAATTTATCGGGTATAACATTATTTTGAAGTGCAAGTGAAACTCCCGGGCGGGCAGTTCCGGCTGCACATCCGCAAACAGAGTTTATAAATACAAGTGTTGTTTTACCGTCATTTACTTTTACAGAATTTTCAACTGCTTCAACAGAAAGCAATTCATTAAAACCAACGGCAATCAATTCATCGCGCATCGGCTGTACTGCATCCTGGTCGTAAATGGGTGATCGTGAATTATTAAACATGAGTGTCCTTCCTTATATATATATTATCT
>JAIOIM010000689.1 GCA_019912505.1 Ignavibacteriaceae bacterium | reverse complement strand
CGGAAAACCGCAAAGCCCTAATACCTCTTTTTGCTTTGTCATTATCATGTTTTTAAGAACTAATGTTGGATTTAATAATCTTATTGATGGATTGATTCTTTTGGAATTTACGACTATGTAGGCATAAACCGGATTTGTATTTATCAAAGAGAGAAAATCGGGACCTAAAAGAATGATGCTTTCGATAAATTCCCAATGAGAATCGGGGTATTGCGATACTGCCTGGACTATATCAGCCGGAATAGTTGAGAAAAACGCTGCGATCTTTTGCCTTTCTATTTCAATATCAGACTTAACTAATTGATTAAGAAGAGAATGATCATTTAATTCATCTTTAATATTTGGTTTAGGATTTGTAAAAAAAATATTTTTCTTACCTACATCAATTCTAAAAAAAGATTCGACCCAGAGATTACTATTGCGATACGACACATAAGCTTTCCAAGTTGGATAACCGGCTAAAACAAATTGATACTCACCGGTCAGAAATGTAAATAGGTTTGATTTTTCTATTGATGCAAATAATGATTTAGGTAAAGGAAGCATATAATTGCAGGGCTTTCAATTGAATGTCCGGATTAAATTATATATTAAGTAAATTTGGTTCGCAACGAATTTCATTTTTTGAAATTACTTCATTAGACGGTACTATGTTCTATAGAATTTAACCACCATAGATGGAATATTAAAAATTATTTATTTACAGTATTCTATCAATTCTTGGAAATCTATGAACCCCTTTTCTTTTTTTAAATCCGGAATACCCTGAAAATTTTCAGAGCAAATACCATTTTTACCATTAACATAAGTCGCAAGCGTTAGATTCGCAAAAAGTATATGAACAAGTTTTGGTTTGAAATTGCGATGTACTACACCGTTTCGATTACGATTTAATATATAACCAAATCGAAAAAACTTAGTTGGAGAAAAAGCGGCAATTTTTCTGAGAAATGATTTATTAGAATCAAACTTTCGTTTATCTTCGTCCGTAATGTCACTAATAAAACTAAAAACAGTTTCTTCCACTTCACTTGATTCTTCAACAATTTTATTTTCTTCCTTATCGCGCGTAACGAAAAGCTCTAAAGAGCGGTGATAGAGTTGAAGAATTATTCTAAACACAATTACATCTGCATTTATGTTTTTTTTGCTTTTTAATAGTACAATAATTGATTCAAGATTTGATTGTATTTCGTGAAACTTCTGAATGCCTGAAATTGAGTTAAAGAAGTTATCTTTTCCTAATGCATCTAAAACAAGTTGATGGTTTTGCCAAAGACTAAGCAAATACTCTTCTTCTGATAACTTTTCAACTATTTTGTCAAGATTTTCGTTTAACCAAGCTTCTTCACCACCTTTACCGTGGGACTTATCCATACCTTGAATTATTAAACCATTCTGTTGCAACTCTTCATATTTTTGCCATAAATCTTTTGCGTGGAATTGACCGGAGTAAGTATAGATTTTTGTAACAGGACAAACTTCGAATGCTTTTTCAATTAATTTATACCCCGAGTCACGTTCGCCCCCTTTGTTGTCTTCCGTAAAATCAATATCAGCAAAGAACACATCATAGAATGATTTTAACTTTTCCGACTCTGCTAATTTCTGCCAACCCTTTTGAAAGCTTTCAGCACGGTCAATTTCAAAATAATTTTCATCTCCAAATTTCTTACCGACATAGCTTTGTAATCCTTCGATAATAAGGTCGCGGGCTTCTTTAGTGTCTTCTGCAACAAGTATTTTAATTTTTTTCATAACGAATCTCTTTGGGAAAAATTATTCTTGCGGTTGTTAAATTGTTTTGATAATCGGGAAGAAGCTTTGCATCAATTTTTAATAAGTCAATCCACATTTTAATTACGCGTAAACCTACTCTTGCAGACTTAGACATCTTTTCGGGTTCAACCGAAGTTTCATTATTAAACCATGCAGAAAATTCTTTTGAAATTGCTTGATTGTTTTGAATTTCAACTATGACGGAAGTCTCATTACCGATAAGTTTTATTGTAACTTCAGGATGTTCTTCGTTTGTGTTCTTAATTGCATTACGCAGCAAGTCTTTTACTACAAGACTAACTGCATCAGAAATTTCCTTTGTAATTAAAACGGTTACATCTCCTTCCGTTTTGACTGGAATTTCAATTTTTAAAATATTTTCCTGGTGCTCATCAGATGAAATACGTAAGGTGCTTATTCCTTCCTTTATAGTTTCAATTTGAGTAAAAATTGTCTTGTTAATATTTATGATAGCTAATTCACCGGAAATAGTTAATCTGTCCCGATTTATGTACCACATTAAAAGATTCGTTAAGTCGCGTATTTGTTTAACATGATAAGAAGCTTTTTTTATTCGTGAAAGGTCTTTATGTTTATCAAGATTAGCAACAGCAACATAAACATCAGTAT
>JAIOIM010000688.1 GCA_019912505.1 Ignavibacteriaceae bacterium | reverse complement strand
GATCAATTGTGCGTTTAGAGGACAAGAAAAAAACTTTTAGCTCCAAGTAAAAAAACGGAAATAATGATGAATATAATTAATATTGAAAGTATTGCTAAAGTTTACCAGGTCGGTTCTGAGGAAGTGCATGCACTGCGAGATGTATCCCTCACGATAGATCGAAATGAATACGTGGCAATTATGGGTCCTTCCGGTTCCGGAAAATCTACACTGATGAATATGCTTGGCTGCCTCGATACTCCATCTTCGGGTAAGTACGAGTTTAAGGCAGTGAGCGTAAGCGATATGACTGATAACGACCTTGCAAAAATTAGAAACAAAGAGATTGGTTTTGTGTTTCAAACATTCAATCTTCTTTCCCGTTCGGATGCTCTTCATAATGTTGAGCTTCCGCTTATCTACGCAGGTGTTTCATCTGCAGAAAGGAAAGAACGCGCCCGGCAGGCATTAATTGATGTTGGTTTGGGTGATAGAATGCATCACAAACCAAACGAACTTTCGGGCGGACAGCGGCAAAGAGTTGCGGTTGCCCGCGCACTGGTGACAAACCCGGCTATCATTTTGGCGGATGAACCAACCGGTAATCTTGATTCCAAAACCGGTGAGGAAATTATGTATCTATTTAATGAAATACATGAAAAAGGAAACACAATAATTCTTGTAACTCACGAAGAATACATTGCCGAACATGCTGCGCGGATTATTAGATTGAAAGACGGACTCATTGAAAAGGATGAGATAGTTCCGAACAGATTCATTCCAAAAACTAAAATTACTGCACCGTAGTTTTAATAGTTAATTTGGATTTATCCGATTTGTAAAATTAATATTGACGTATAACTAAAAATGCTTTTTGTTTTTATGAATAATTATATAAGAAAAAAGAGGCATATACTCTTGTCAATTATTGCACTGCTTTACAGAAGCAGTTATCAAAAAAAATATAGGCTGAAAAAATGAGCTCTTGGATTTTTGAATTAAAAGAAGGTATGATGATAGCATTGCGTGCTATTAGAGCGAATAAAATTCGTTCGGCACTTACAATGCTTGGAATATTTATTGGTATTACAGTAGTGGTGCTGATGTCTACAGCCATAAAAGGAATTGACAACTCTTTTCAGAATGGTATTAGCGCTCTTGGTTCCGATGTTCTTTATATAGATAAATGGGCATGGTTTTCAAATGTTGAATGGTGGAAACTACGGAACCGGAAAAATATAGATATGGAAGAGTTTGAAAAATTTAGATCGATGGCAAAAATGCCGCTTGCTGTAGCCCCGGTTGTTTTTACAAGACAAACCGTAAAGTATGATGACAAACGAGTTGAAAGTGTAACTGTTAACGGTTCAAATACCGACTATGTAAAAACAACAAACTTTACTTTTCAACTTGGGCGTTTCTATTCTGATGTTGAAAGTAAAAGCTCACGGCAGGTAGTTATTCTTGGCAGCGAAGTTGCAAAAAATCTTTTCCCTATGGGCAACTCATTAGATAAAGTTGTAAAAATAGGCGCTGCGAGTTATAAAGTAGTTGGTGTTTTAGCAGAGCAGGGAAGTTTTATGCTTGGTGACATGAACCCTGATAACCAGGCATTTATACCCATCGGCACTATATTTAAAAATTTTGTTGGGCATATGCGCGGTACAATTACTATAAATGTTCGTGCAAAAAACCCTGCCTTGCTGGAAGAAACTAAAGCCGAAGCCGAAGGTGTTATGCGCAAAGTGAGAGGTTTAAGCTACAGCGAAGATAATGATTTTTCAATAAATCAGCAGGAAGGTTTGATGGATACTTATAACTCGGTTGTAGGTGTTATAAAAATTGCCGGTTTGTTTATTACGGGTCTCTCACTGTTCGTTGGCGCTATTGGTATTATGAATATTATGTTTGTATCGGTAAAAGAAAGAACAAAAGAGATTGGTTTGCGAAAAGCGATAGGAGCAAAAAAGAGAACCATTCTTACTCAGTTTCTTCTTGAATCATCAGTTATTTGTTTGGTCGGAGGGTTAGCCGGTTTAATTGCAGCAGCACTGTTAAGTATGCTTATAAACCAGTTTATTCCAACTTCGGTTCAGGTTGATGCTGTGGTTATTGCTATTGGAGTTTCACTGCTTACCGGAGTAATATCGGGCTTTGCCCCGGCATACACTGCGGCAAAAATGGATCCGGTTGATGCTTTGAGGTATGAATGAAAAAATTCGGTCAAATATTATCGTTATCATTTCAATCAATAAGAGGAAATAAACTTAGGACTTCGCTAACAGTGCTTGGTGTTGTTGTTGGTATTTTTTCAATCATTGTTATTATGACGATTATTAGTATGCTGCAAAGCAGTATTGAAAGCGGGTTTTCACAGCTAAATAAAAATACATTTCAAATTGAAAAATTTAACCGGATGGAAGCACGCGGCGGCGACCGTGATAAAAACTGGCGAAACCGTAAAGATATAACTATTGATGACACACACCAATTAAGCGAGATGCTTACGAAAGCTAAATACGTGGGCGCAGAGCAATGGCAGTTCGGTAAAGTTATAAAATTTCAAAATCTTGAAACAAACCCGAACATAAACATTGCAGGCGTGAACCTTGATGCTATGAAAACGAATAATTGGAATGTCGATTACGGTCGTGATTTTATGGAAAGCGATGTCCAATTTTCAAACGATGTTTGCATACTCGGTAAGGATATCGTCACAAAAATATTTCCGAACATAAATCCAATCGGCTATAGAGTAAGGGTGGATGGTTATCCTTTAAAGGTGATTGGCGTTTTAGAAGCGCAGCCGTCAATGTTCGGCAATTCGAGGGATAATTTAGTAATGATTCCGATTACTACATTTCAATCTATCTACGGCAGGCGTACCTTTAGCGTAAACATTACCGTTATGTCCTACAGTAAGGATGATTACAATGAAGTGATTGACGCGGCAATCGGTTATATGCGAACAATCAGAAAAGTAAAACCGGGCGCCGAAAATGACTTTTCAATATTTAGTAACGAATCATTAATAAGCCAGGTAAATGATATTACGAGCGGAGTTAAAATAGGAGCAATGGTTGTCTCTATAATTGCTTTGCTTGCGGCGGGTGTTGGTATTATGAATATAATGCTTGTATCGGTTACTGAAAGAACAAAAGAAATAGGTATTAGAAAAGCAATCGGCGCCAGAAAGATGAATATACTTATGCAGTTTTTATCAGAGGCTGTTATCTTATGTTTGTTCGGGGGGATAATAGGTATTGCCCTGGGCGTGGGAATAGGAAATTTAGCCGGTTCTTTTATAGACGCAAAATCTGCAATTCCAATTGATTGGGTTTTGATAGGGTTGTCGTTATGTTTATCTGTCGGAGTTATTTTTGGAACTTACCCTGCGTACAAAGCAGCAAACCTAGACCCGATTGAAGCGTTAAGATATGAATAACCGGGATTGGCGAAAGAAATAAATATTTTAATACCCCGTTTTTTTTAATTCGGGGTTTTTTATTTTTATGAGTGTTAAATAATTTTTTGAATCAACAGGTAATATAATGCAGCTTGGTCAAATATTTGTGATGTCTTTACAGTCGTTAAAAAACAACCGTCTTAGAACTTCATTAACAATTCTCGGTGTTGTTGTAGGAATATTTTCGATTATAGTTATAATGACGATTCTTACTATGCTTCAAAATTCAATTGAAGAGGGAGTTTCATTTCTAAGTAAGAACACTTTTCAAATTCAAAAATTTCCACCTATACGTACCGGCGGACACGGCGAATGGGAAAAATACCGCAACCGGAAAGATATAACCCTGGATGATTATTATCGGTTAAAAGAAATGCTGCCGCATGCAAAATATATTGCCGCCGATCAGGGGAAAGGGGGAAGAGTAGTTAAATATAGAAACAAAGAAACAAACCCTAACATCTATGCTACCGGGGTTACATCAGCGGTTATGCAAACAAGCAACCTCGCTATAAAAGAAGGAAGGGGCATACAGGAAACTGATATTGACTACTCGCGAAATGTTTGTGTATTGGGACCAGATGTTGAAGAAAAACTTTTTGGAGGTATAGACCCAATTGGGAAAAAAGTGAGATTAGATAATATTGAACTGCAGGTTGTCGGAATCTTTGAAAAACAACCTGGTATGTTCGGGCAAAGTTTCGATTCAAATATTGCATTACCTTTAACTACATTTCAATCTATGTATGGTAAAAGAACAAGAAGCATCGATATTACTGTGATGTCCCACAGTGAAGATGATTACGAAGATGTTATCGAAGCCGCAATAGGAGCAATGCGTACCATCAGAAAAGTAGGAGCCGGTGAAGAAAATGATTTTAACATATTCAGCAACGAATCATTAATGGGACAAATTAATGATATTACAGGCGGTGTAAAAATTGGGGCAATGGTTGTTTCAATTATTGCGTTGATTGCGGCAGGCGTGGGTATTATGAATATTATGCTTGTTTCAGTAACCGAGCGAACCAAAGAAATTGGAATTAGAAAAGCTGTTGGCGCCAGAAAAAACAGCATTCTTTTTCAGTTTTTAACTGAAGCAATAGTATTATGCTTGCTTGGAGGATTTATCGGTATTGCTCTCGGTGTAGGGGTAGGTAATTTAGCGGGTGCTGCTTTGAATGCAACCGCCGCCGTTCCTATAG
>JAIOIM010000687.1 GCA_019912505.1 Ignavibacteriaceae bacterium | reverse complement strand
GCATTAAATCTGGCACAAAATAAAAAAACCGATTAATGATAAAAAACTTTGCTAAAATAAATTTATCAATAACCGGCTTTAATTTTTAATCCTATTACAGAAACATTTAATTATTCTGTTTCGAACACTACGCTTACCGCTTTGCTCTCATTCTGAAGCCTGTCTAAAGAAGATACTGCATAAATATATTCTTTATCTTCCTCAAGTTCGGCAGCGTCAACAAACTTTGTGCGAGCGTTATTTGTAACATTTATTAAATATTCAGGGTTGTCATAATCTACTTTGTCTTCCGATGGAAAACGATAGATTGCATAATATACCGGTCTCTTCCCTTCGCTTGCTGGAATATTCCAGGTTAATGTTCTCTTAGTTTTATCCCCCTCAATTTTTAATTCTTCAGGCTCTATTGGCGGGGTTGTATCTTTCCAGCTCATTATCGGCAGCAGAGCAGGATATTTGTAAATCCCATTTCTGAGGGAATCAGAAAACCCGTTGTAATTTTCTGTCAACGATTTTGCGCTGAAAAATACTGAGCCATGAATGTTTTTATAGTTGCGGTTCATCTTAATCTGCTCAATGGTTTCGTTTTTAGTGCCTTCCCATCTTTTACTTTCAAAACGACTTGAGAAATGCCCGATGTATAAATGTCTATCACTTACAATCGAATCCCACCAGGGAAGCAGTTTGCTGTAATCAGCCAATTTATGACCGCGTTCCCAGTACAGCTGTGGATTAACATAATCAACTGTTTTATCTTTTATCCAGGTTAATGGATCGCAGTACAAAATTTGGTATGAGTTAAAGCCGTTCGTCCCGGCATAATGATTTTCTACTATACCGAATGGGCTGATACCATATTTCACATTTGGTTTTAATGCTTTAATACTATCGTACACTTGCGCTACCATTGAGTTTATACTGTAGCGGCGCCAGTCATCAATGTTACTGTAACTTCCTTTAAATTTGGCAAAAGTTATTGAATCTTCATTTGAAACTTTTGGAGAATAAGGATAAAAATAATCATCGAAATGAATGCCGTCTAAATCATAACGGCGTACAACGTCCGCAATAATTCTTGCAATGTAATCTTTTACTTCCGGCTGCCCCGGGTCGAGCATTGTGTAGTCCTTAAACTTTAATAACCACTCAGGATGTTGAACCGAGACGTGGCTATCGCTGGCTTCATAACTTCCTATATTTTTTACAGCGCGATAAGGATTAAACCATGCGTGCAGTTCCATGCCTCTGCTGTGTGCTTCGTCTATCGCAAACTTCAACGGATCATAATATGGTTCGGGTGCTTCCCCCTGCTTGCCGGTTAACCAATACGACCATGGTTCATAAGGTGATTCATACAACGCATCGCACTCGGTTCTTACTTGAAACATAACAGCATTAATACCGGCGGCTTTAAGTTTATCCATCATATCAACAAGTTCGGCAATTTGCTCGCCTGATGTTGAGTTGCGGTTCGACGGCCAATCGATGTTGGCAACAGTTGCAACCCAGGCAGATCGAAATTCTCTTTTGGGATATTTGTCCTGTGCAAAATTTATCGAACTGAGAAACAATGAAATGAGGATGGTGAGTAGTAGTAATTTTTTCATGATAACCGCTTATTTTGATGAACAAAAGAAATTATTATTTTACAGAAGTCTTTATATCAACTTTGATAAATTAAGAAAGATTTATCCCAAATAAAACAGGAACTCAAATGGAGATAAAAAAAATATTATTTGTTTGTATGGGCAACATCTGCCGCTCCCCCGCCGCGGAAGGAGTATTTAAAGCATTAGTAAAACAGAATGGTCTTGAAGATTTTTTTGAAGTCGATTCTGCAGGCACAATCGGTTACCACGCAGGTGAGCAGCCTGACGTAAGAATGAAAAAGCACGCATTGAAGCGCGGTTACAACTTAATCCATGCAGCGCGTAAGTTTAATCCGCTGCGCGATTTTGATTACTTCGATTATATAATTACAATGGATGACGAAAATTTT
>JAIOIM010000686.1 GCA_019912505.1 Ignavibacteriaceae bacterium | reverse complement strand
GTATAAAAAAACCGGTGATAAAATTGAAAAAGATGAAATACTTTTTGAGATAAGCACCGATAAAGTTGATACTGAAGTTCCCAGTCCCGAGGCAGGAACAGTAGCTGAAATTTTAGTTGCCGAACAAGAGACAGTTGAAGTCGGCACTGTTGTTGCTAAAATAGCTACCGAAGGAAATTATGTTCATATTCAAGAACCAGTCGTAGCAAAAACAGTTTCTGAAGAAAAACCCAAAGCACCTGCCCAGATGCATAATAATTTTGATAAAGGCAGCGCAGATGATTTTAATATCGTAAAAGAAAAGTCGGATAAATTTTATTCCCCCCTAGTAATGAGCATTGCAAAAAAAGAGAATATAACTTTTGATGAACTTGAATCAATCAAAGGCACAGGGCAGGGAGGCAGAGTTACAAAAAAAGACATTTTAAGTTATCACGAAAACCGTGCAGCGAAAAAAGTTGAGAGCACACCGAAAGTTCCTGACAAAATTACTGCTTCAGCCAGGGTTAAAGACCCTGTAATCATTTCAAGCGCTTCCGGCGATGTTGAGAAAATTGAGATGGATAACATCCGCCAAAAAATTATGCAGCATATGGTGCGAAGCCGCGATACATCGGTACATGTATCTGCTATGATAGAAGTTGATATGTCGAAAGTTCACAATTTTATAAAAGATAACAAAGATGAATACTTAAAACGCGAAGGTGTAAAGCTTACATATATGGCGTTTATAGCACACGCAGCTGTTAAAGCGTTGAAAGAATATTCGCTTCTAAACTCTACAATTGATGGCACTACAATTCTGAAGAAAAAGTATATTAATTTGGGTATCGCAGTTGCCATACAGCCAACAGGATTAATTGTACCGAATATAAAAAATGCAGGTGAAAAAAATATTCTCGGACTCGGCAGAGCAATATCCGATGTTGCCGTGCGTGCACGCAATAAAAAACTAACTCCGGATGATATATCAAACGGTACATTTACTATAACAAACTATGGTGTATTTGGTACAATTTTCGGAACTCCAATAATCAACCAACCAGAGGTTGCTATTCTTGGTGTTGGTGTGGTTGAAAAAAAACCGGTAGTAGTAGAAGTTGAGGGAATGGACATGATTGCGATAAGACCGATAATGTCACTCACCCTTTCACACGATCATAGGTTAATTGACGGTATGCTCGGCGGAATATTTTTAAAGTTTATAAAAGATACATTAGAAAATTTTGAAGCGGGTAGTGTTTAGTAAACAAGTAGAAGGTTTGAAGTAGAAAGCTTGCACTGAGCTTGTCGAAGTGCAGAAAGTTTGCACTGAGATGTGTTGAGCTTGTCGAAGTGTCGAAAGTGGAAAGGTGTTGATAAATAGGTCAACCAATACTGGTAAAATAATATGATACGTTTCAACGCCAACTTTTTGTTACAATTTGTGAGGTAGAATTATGAGAATAAAAGTTAAGATGAGTTTTTGTAAACGCTTGTTTATTTTATTTATACTAAGTCTTGCTATTGGCTGCAAAGAGGAACCAAACTCTCCCGGTAATCCCCCGAACGAAACAGAAACATATAAAGCGATTGTTAAAACTGCCGTTCATACAACTGCATCCGGTTTTGCATCGGTGATGACTTCTATTTTTACTGATGACCAGAGTCGAACAGAGTTTTTGCGTCTTTATATATATAACAACCGGTATTTCCCTGATAGCACAGGTTATTTTTATATAAACGATTTTTCTGGAATTAATATTGCCCATGGAACTAATTTGGCTTTGCAGGGGCAAAACCGTTGGAATGTAACAGATTCAAAAGGTACTTATTATATTCAGTCGCTATTATATAATGCCCAGCATTATAACTTCGATTTTGTTAATTATTACTTTTTGAATCCATCAACAAATACAAATGAAAAAAAGTATGCTTACGCCGAAGCGATAAACAGAACTCAGTACGCTTTAACTTCGGGATTTTATCTTGAAAAGGATACAAAATTTTTAACTAATCTCGAAAAAAATAAACTTATAGTTTCGGGAGTTACGCATACGTTTGCCTTTGGTTCCGCCGCTGTTTGTAAGAATGTTTTATTAACACCGACACTGCAGGAAGAATACTTTAAAGCTTTTGTTGAAACGGCAAGATTTTTAGCCGATTCTTCCGGTTATATTTCTGTAACAGACTTATCCGGATATTGCGTAGCGCACGGTGCAAACAAATCTTTGGAAGGAACAAATGTTATAGATTTACATGACTTCGAGGGAACCTATTTTATAAGTGAGATGATAAAAATTGCTCAAAACCCAGGTTATGGTTATGTGCAATATTATTTTACAAATCCGGCAACAAATAAAAACGAGCAAAAGCTGGTATATGTAGAGCGTATATCGGGTACCGATTATTTTGTTGGTACGGGTGTTTATTAAAACACACAAAAGACATTGCCGCGTAACAGTTGTAAGCGCAGCATTTTTATTATTGATATTTAAATATACAATCTGAATTGCACCGATAACTTACTCAATTAATTAATTAACGGATTGTAAACGTATAACTGAAAGAAAACAATGATTAATCAGCATCAAAAAACATTTAAAGAACAAATAGAAAAAGAAGGAAATGATTTAGGCAAAAGACCAGCCTGGCTAAAAGTTAAACTGCCAACCGGCGAAAACTACAATGAAGTTAGAACACTAATGCGGCGTCAGCAGTTAAATACCGTTTGCGAGGAAGCCCGCTGTCCTAATATTGCCGAATGTTGGAATTATCGCACTGCTACTTTTATGATACTCGGCGATACTTGCACGCGAAGCTGCGGGTTTTGCAACATTAATGTAGGTATACCAAACGAACTTGATATGGGTGAGCCGAGACGTGTTGCGGATGCCGTAAAAGAACTTGGCTTAAGGCATGTTGTTATAACTTCTGTTAATAGAGATGAACTTAAAGACGGCGGTGCCGGGATATTTAATATGACAATAAACCTTATCCGCAGGGAAACGACAGACACTACAATTGAAATACTCATACCTGATTTTAAAGGCGAGGTTGATACATTTAATATAATAATGAAAAATCCGCCTGACATATTAAACCACAATCTTGAAACCGTACCCAGACTTTACCACGCGGTTCGCCCTCAGGCAAAATACCAGCGAAGTTTAGATTTATTAAAATGGTTTAAATCAAATGGATTAAGAACGAAAAGCGGAATAATGGTCGGTATCGGAGAAAAGAAGGAAGAAGTTTTAGAATTGATGAAAGATCTTGTAGCACACGGCTGTGATATACTTACAATAGGGCAGTATCTTCAACCGACAAAAGTTCACTTACCGGTTGATAGATTTGTAACGCCGGAAGAATTTAATTTTTACCACGATGAAGGATTAAAAATAGGATTTAAAATTGTCGAATCATCGCCGCTCGTAAGAAGTTCGTATCATGCGGATAGACATGCAAGAGCAATATTTTAATTTTTTATAATTCAAATAAAGAATGTAATTATTAAGTTATATATTCGTTATTCTTACAGAAAGTTAATGATAATTTAAAATATAAATCAAAGATTTGGTTTTTTAATTGATTAATTCTGCTTATTTTTCCAATCCGAAAAATTGTTTAGTATTGGAACAAATA
>JAIOIM010000685.1 GCA_019912505.1 Ignavibacteriaceae bacterium | reverse complement strand
ATATTATCCCAGAGATTGCCGTATTGGCTGGCAAGTTTAGGATTATTTAAAACGGCTGTTTTAAATGTTTTTTCAAAATCTTTTTTCTTTGCCATTAATAATGGGTCGCGTAAACCTTTCAGCATACCGCCGTATGCTTTCTGGCTGTTGGCATAACCGAATATTCTATTTTGAAGTTCGGTTTTTTTCTCAGGGTGCTGTACTAATAATTTTGTATATGTTGCAACTAATCCATCCAATAAATCTACAACTCTCGGGTAAGTTATATCTCTCATAAACTCAAGCTGTGCAACAGATGCCAATCTGCTTGTGGAGCCAGGATTACCCACAACAAATACTGCCTCGCCCGGTTCAGCACCGTTGGGACTCCATTTAAAATAGTGATCTGTTTTAAGCGGTTTACCGTTTTCATCATAAACACGGAAGAAGCTGCAATCGAGGGCGTAACGGGGATATGTAAAATTATCGGGGTCGCCGCCGAAAAATCCAAGCTGGGTTTCTGGGCTGAATACTAAGCGAACATCATTATATGTTTTATAAAAATAGATTGAGTACTTTCCGCCGTTAAATAATTTTGTTACAGAAGCTTTAAAGCCGCTTGCATCGCCTTCTCTTTTTTCAATCTCTTTTATTGTTTGTTTTTCAAGAGACACTTTTTCCTCGTCCGTTGTTCCTTTATCCATAGCGGTATGGACTTCATCAGTAACGTCTTTTATCTGAACAAGCTGATCTACAAACAAACCGGGTACGGGGCGTTCATCTTCTAAAGTAGCGGCGTAAAAACCGTTCTCCATCAAATCTTCACCTTCTTTTGTAACCTGGGTTACGCTCTCACGGGCGCAATGGTCGTTGGTCATTACCAGACCGTCTGCCGAAACAAAAGATGCTGAACAATAATTGGCAAAACGAAGCGCCGACATACGAACATCATCAAGCCATTCATCTGTTGCGCTTAAATTATATTCTGTTTTGAAGTATTCTTTCGGGGCATATTCAAATGTCCACATTCTACCGGTATCAAACTTCCCGGCTTTTACTGTATCAAGATTCAGCCAGCCGTAATTGCCGTTGCCTGATTTTGAAACCATACTGCCGGAAGAACACCCGGCAATCATTACTGCTGAAAGAAAAAGTGCAAACACAAGCACTCTTGCTTTTACTCTATAGTTCATGTTAATCCTTTTAATTGAATTTTATTTTGCGTTGGTACAAAATTAGTTTAATTATGTGATTTATTAAAGGAAAGTAAAAAATAATTAAAAAAGAAAAATAGTTCCGGGGTAAATACTGCCGGTAACGCGCCTTTCTTCTTCAAATGAGCCTGTAATAAATCCGCTTTTACGAATATCTTCCCTACTTTTCAATTTTCAGAATTAAAAAACCAGAGCAATGATTATTCGTCAAAATCAACCGGCGGAAAATCGAGTTCCCACATTTTTCGGAATCAAATTTTTGAGATTGAACAGCATCAAGCATTAAATAATTGTTAGTATTAAAGGTGGTTTCCTGAGCAGCCGGTAATAAAAAATAGGATTACAGCCGTAAGAAGGAAAGTATAAGGAGGCATTTAATGAATAAATAATGTTATAATATCATAAAACTATTAATCAAAAAAAAATATAAGCCGACAAAACTCCGTTAGTGGAATTTTTGCCGGCTGATAAAATTACCAATGGACAGCTTAGATGTATGAATCCGGCTGGTACAAAGGTTCTATTTCCCATTCGTCTTCTACTGTACCAACACAGTGTGAGCATTTGGGAACTGAGAACACCACTTTTTCTTCGTTTGGTGTTGCACGCACAAAATTTAAGATAGTTCTACAACTTGAGCATTGAACTATATGCGAGGTCGTGGTTTTTGCACTACACTCAGGACAAATGAAACCTAAATCTCCCGGTGACTCTTTTGGGTTAACCAGAAAAATAGAATTACACTTGAAATTGTTACATTTTGCAAAATGCCACTTAACAGTATTTCTATTATCGATAACGAACTCCCATATCCTATTATTAAACGGTATAAACAT
>JAIOIM010000684.1 GCA_019912505.1 Ignavibacteriaceae bacterium | reverse complement strand
GGCTCATTCATTACTAATTATTTTAATGTTTATTTACGCTACTGCTTTTAAATCTTCTTCCTCTTTTGCTGATATCATTTTTTCAAGGTCAATTAAAATTAAGAGCCGGTCTTCCAGTTTTCCTACAGATTTAATAAACTCAGTATCAACGCCAGCCGCCAACTCGGGTGGAGCTTCTGTTATGTTAGCGGGTATGCGTATCACCTCACTAACAGCGTCTACTATAAATCCAATGGTGTTGCTGTTAACTTCAACCACAATTATCCGCGTGTTTTTATCGTGCGCTTTTTTAGGCATTCCAAGTTTGCTCCTAAGGTCAATAACAGGTATTACTCTTCCCCGGAGATTTACAACACCCTCTACAAAGTCGGGAGAATTAGGAACTTTTGTTAGGGGAAGCATTCTGTTAATCTCCTGAACGTACAAAATATCCACGCCGAATTCTTCATTACCTATTAGAAAACTAACAAGTTGTAATATTTCGGTCGACTCACTTTTTCCTTCGACTTTTTCAGTCATTTTCCAAACTCCAATTAAAATTGAATGATCTTCAATTTATATTATCGAAATGTTTCCCTCTTTTTTTAGTGAGATGATAATTTAAAATAACAACTAAATTTATCATGTAAAAAATCGATAGTATATAGTGTTTAACTCACTTTTATGGATTAATTGTGTATAAATTTGTTATTGCAGAAGATGACCGCCGTATAAGATTATTATTACATCGACTTCTCACCAAAAATTTCGAGTGCGAAGTACGTGAAGCCGCAAATGGGCTTGAAGCTCTTTCTCATGTGCAGGCAGATGAACCCGATATACTGTTCTTGGATGTTGAAATGCCCATTATGAATGGGATAGATACACTCAGCGCACTCCGTGAAGATAATGCGCATTCAAGTACTTTAGTAATTATTCTTTCCGGGGCAAATGAAAAATCTACCGTTGCGAAGCTTATTTCAATAGGTATTGAAGACTTCATACTTAAGCCTTTGGATATTAAAACAGCGGTAGACCGAATAACAAAAGTTTTGGAAAAGAAATTTGCTTATGTTAAAAGAATAAATGATAACCCCGCACTATCGGCATCAAATATTATAAAAATACTTGTAATAGAAAAAGATTTTAAATTCAGAAGTATGTTTTCTGAAATTTTTGAAACAAAATTTAAAATAGAACAAACAGAAAGCGGAATTGAAGGATTGAAAGCATACATTGGTTTTCAGCCAGATATTGTTTTGGTCGGCGAAAACTTAACGTCGCTTAATGAAAAGATGTTGGCATATAAAATAAAGGAGCTCTCGACTAAAATTCAACCGAGACTTTTTTTTATTTCGAGCCAGAATGGCAACCGGCTGCCCAATAGTTTATATGATGGTTCATTTACGAAAACATCAAACAAAAAACTGTTCGAAGCTAATTTTTTGCGTGCTGCTTTCGGCAGCAAAGATGAGTTCCAACAAATAAATAATATAATTTCAGAAGAATACGCCACAGAGTATTTTGCTGCGCTTCAACAAGTATTTGGGATTATGACTGGCGACGATATTGAGGAGCTGCCGGAAACTGAACCTATTGAAGAAAATATTCTACGTTATTGTATTAGCTTTACAACTCCAAATTCTCCCAGCATAATTAAGCTGTTCCTTGCTGCATCCGGCGAAGTAATTACAAAAACCGCAGAAAAAATAACCGGTGAAAAAATGACGATTGAATCCGGTGCAATGCAACCGATAAAAGAACTTCTCTCTACCCTTGCAGAACGACTAAAGTCATTCTTTGCTTCAAGGGGTATTCAGCTTATTATTGAAGAAGCAGTTGTTGTTGACGAAATAAAGTACTCTGTTAACTCAACGTGTCAATATAAAATAATATTCGGAGGGGGAAACGGGTGCAAATATGTGTCTTCTATAATTATTGAAAAACAAAAAGATACAACGAATGAATAAATTTGGGTGGGAATTAAGCCGTAGTTCTTAAATATTCTGCTTTCCAAATTTATAAGGCTGCCAAACATGTAAACCAAAAATCATCCATAATTATTTCACCCCAATTTGTTATTGAACATTGATAGTTGTTTAATTTTGTTGTACATTGCATATAAAAACGTAACAAAAATATTTCTGCTGCTGAGTTAATTGTACAGAAGCTTAAAAATTATTATTCTTACCTCATCTGATTAGTAGGTGCCTTGCCGGGGCATACAGCATTGTGTAATACGAGACTAAATTTAAATTGGAAGTGATTTATGAGTACTTATACGCCTGAAATAATCTCCATCCTAATCGTTGAGAACAATCAATTAGTAGCAAAGGATTTAACGGAGAATTTAACCATTATGGGTTACAAATTAGTTGGAAATGCCGCCTCAGGTCTTTCGGCTATTGAGATGGCTGTGAACCTTAACCCGAATATTATTTTAATGGATATAGAATTAGACGGTGAAATGGATGGAATTGAAGCTGCTTCCTTAATTAGCAAAAAGATGGATTCGGCTATTATTTATCTTTCTGCTTATGCAGATGAAGCAATACTGCGGCGCGCAAAACTAACAACACCCTATGGTTATTTACTAAAACCTTTTGAAGTGCGGGAGCTTCAAACAACCATAGAAATGGCTCACTACAAAAACCGGTTGGAAACTAAAATTAAAGAAAGCGAACGGTGGCTTTTTACAACCCTGCAAAGTATTGCCGATGCCGTTATAGCAACAGATAATAATGGAAAGATAATTTTTCTTAACTCGGCAGCTGAAAAATTAACGCTGCTAAAAAAAGAAGCCCTTGTTGGAAAAAAAGCAGACGATGCGATTTTTATAAAAAATGGCAATAGCCTCACAAATGTAATCAGCAGCTTATTATCAAGCATTGGGGATATAAATAATTATCCGCATGGCGAATTTGCAATAATTGCGGCAAGCGGTGAGGAAATACCCGTTTTATTTGATGCTTCACCTATACATGAGGTTGGAAAAAATATTTCTGGGTTGGTAATTGTAATGAGGGATATACTGGAAAAGAAAAAAAGTGAAAAGAAAATTTTATCAAACGAGAGAAGATTAGCTGCCCTTGTAGACTCGGCTATGGACGCTGTTGTAACCGCAGATCATCTCCAGAATATTATAATATTTAATGCTGCTGCCGAAAAAATATTTAGATGTACGGCTGATGAAGCTATTGGGAAAAAACTAAATTCATTCTTTCCTGAAAGATTTAAAGAAATTCACGATGAGCATATAAAATTATTTTCCGGGGGAGACAAGAACATCAGCCGACCGCTTACCAATCTATACGCCCTCAGAAGTAATGGAGATGAATTTCCTATCGAAGCCTCAATTTCACAATTTGCGATAGACGAGGAAACTTATATTACTGTAATATTACGCGACATCACCGAGAAAAAAATTGCCGAACAAAAAATAAGAATGTTATCGAGCGCTGTTGAACAAAGCTCTGCAAACATTATGATAACCGATACCGAATGTAAAATAGTATATGTTAACCCTAAGTTTGAAAAAATTACAGGATACAATTTAAATGATGTTGTTGGGCATAAACTCGATTTTCTTGAAGCAGATAAAGACAACCCCCATTATACAACCGAATTATGGGACACGATAAGATCGGGGCAAGAGTGGTGCGGTGAGTTTAAGAACCAACGCAAGGATGGAATAATTTATTGGGAGGAAGCCCTTATTTCACCGGTAAAAGATTCATCTGGAAATATTACAAATTTTTTAAGTGTTAATGAAGATATAACAAAAAGGAAACAGCAGGAAGAGCATCTTATACGTGCAAAGGAAAATGCAGAACAGGCGAATAAACTTAAATCTGAATTTATCGCTCAAATTTCGCACGAAATCCGAACCCCATTAAACTCAATATTATCCTTTACCGGTTTAATCCGTGAGGAAATTGAAGATAAAATACCACCCGAGTTAGCCGCTTCGTTTAAGATAATCGACACCAGCGCCAATCGTCTTATAAGAACAATAGAACTTCTCCTTAATCTATCAAAAATACAATCCGGCAATTTCGAAGTAAAAATTGAGCCGATTGATTTACATGCTGATATATTGGACGATATTATTTTAGAGTTTTACTCCAAAGCCAAGGTAAAAGGGTTAGAAATTGTATATGTAAATGAATGTCCTAAACCTACAATACTGGCAGACCGATACACGCTTGGGCAAATTTTTTACAACTTAATTGAAAATGCAATTAAATATACAAACAGAGGTTCCATAAAAATTGAACTTATTGAGAAGGATGACAAAGTAGTAGTATCAATTATAGATACAGGTATAGGAATAACAAAAGAATATTTGCCAAGTTTGTTTACTCCATTTAGTCAGGAAGAATTTGGTTATACAAGGCGTTATGAAGGTACGGGCTTGGGGCTGGCACTTGTGCAAAAATATGTGGAAATAATAAATGCCCAGATTACCGTAGAAAGCGAAAAAGGAAAGGGAAGCAAATTTACAATTTTCTTTAACCGATTAGCTACTCACTAATATTTTTTGTTACTTCTATTCCGAGCTGTTCCATTCTGTAACGTAGTTTTGAGCGTGAAAGACCGAGTACTTTAGCCGCACGAACCTGATTGCCATGTGTAATTTTTAACGTTTGCAAAATTAACGTCTTAATTACAACATCCGATTTTACGCCTGCGGGAGGTATTTTAAGAACAAAAGTATCTGATGATTCTGCGGGCGCCTTTGCCTGCTCGGCAATAAAACTAAGATGCCGTTCCCTAAATTCATTTTCATCTATCAGAAGCATTGCGCGCTCTATAACATTACGCAATTCTCGTATGTTCCCTTTCCAATAATAATTTTGAAGCATCTCTAATGCACCGGGGGTAATGGACTTTATCTCGTTACCGAATTTTTTTGCAAATTCTTGTACAAAAGAAAAGGCAAGCATCGGAATATCTTCTTTTCTTTCGCGCAGCGGAGGAACAATAATTTTAGCAACATTTAACCTGTAATAAAGATCTTCTCTAAAATTTCCTTTTTGTACTTCTTCTTCCAAATTACGGTTGGTCGCGGCAAGAATTCTAACATTAACCGCAATTTCTTTTTCACCGCCTAACCTGTAAAATTTTCTCTCCTGAAGAACGCGCAGCAATTTTACCTGCAGCCCCATCGAAAGTTCGCCGATTTCATCAAGCAAAATGGTACCGCTGTTTGCAAGCTCAAATTTACCGAGTTTTGTTTTTTGAGATGCCCCGGTAAATGCCCCTTTTTCGTGCCCGAATAATTCACTCTCCGCAAGTTCTTTTGGAATAGTAGCGCAGTTTATTTCAATAAAGGGACCGCCGCGCCGCGGGCTTTGTTGGTGAATGTATTTTGCAAACTCCTCTTTTCCGCTGCCGCTTTCTCCTTCTATTAATATTGTTGTGTCGGCGCTTTTGGCTAAACGTTCCACCGATGAAATAAGTTTTTGAATTTTTTTACTTTTCCCAAAAAAATCGGGTGTTCTTTCATCTTCCTTCAGCATATCGTGTAAACGGTTTACTTCCCTTTTGAGGAGTATATTTTCCACGGCGCGGTTGAGTATTATTTTTAATTGATCGAGATCAATAGGTTTTAATAAAAAATCGTATGCGCCGGCTTTCATTGCCGATACTGCAATTTTAACATCGGAGTAACCCGTAATCATAATGACAGGAATATCCGGAAAACTTTTTTGAAAACCCTTTAGAAGTTCTAAACCGTTGTGAGTTGTTAAATAAATATCGAGCAGTATAATATCGGGGGTAAACTCTTTTATTTTGGCGGGGGCTTCTACACCATTCATACAATACTCAACTTCGTAACCAAGTTTTATAAGCACTTTTTTTAATGAAATACAAACAAGATTATCATCATCAATTATTAAAACCCTCGCGCTCATTTAACTACCACCAATTCAC
>JAIOIM010000683.1 GCA_019912505.1 Ignavibacteriaceae bacterium | reverse complement strand
GCATATCGTTGGGTGTTCTTCTTTTTGTTAAAGATAATGTTATGCCTTTGCTGTTTGCATAATCTTTATTTACATATTTTAAGTATGTTTCGTTGCCGCTAATTCTTATCTGCTGTACGGCAAGTAAATCTCTAACATCTTTATAGTAACCGGTAATGTTGAATGCTAAGTCTTCAAACAACTGCTGCTGTAAACCTATTTCATATGTTACAGTTTTTTCGGGATTAAGATCTGCGTTACCGAATGTGGGAGTTCCGATTGCATAGCTGTATTTAAAATCGGGATTTGTGTACAAATTTCTAAAAGGCGGCATCTGGAAAAAATGCCCGTACGAAAAATGAATTATTCCCTGATCAGTAATTGGAAATGAAACGCCGATTCTTGGACTTATTTGTTGTTTGCTAGGAGCTTCGGCTAATAATCCGTTTTTATCAACATAAGGGGGAAGATTAGGATTATTGGGGGAAGGGTTAAAAATATCTGTAGAATAACGGGAGTTTGCTTTGAAGTAATCATAACGTAAGCCTACATTTATTATTAAACTTTCAAACTCCATTTTGTCCTGAATATAACCGCTTAAAACTATTGGGTAGCGTGTATATAAATCGTGGTTGGCGGTTAAAAGTGAAGGAATAGTTGGAGTTGTATATTGTGTAGAATCGCGCAGGATTGAGAAGTTTTCAAAATCAAGAGTATGATTTTCAAACATAGCGCCAAATTTTAATTCATGATTTTTAGTTAACTGACTTACTATATCAAACTTGCCTGCCCATGTTGAGGAGCGTTGATAATATTGCCCGTTGTTTGTACCGCCTGATAAAAATGTATAGTTGGCTGCTCTGTTTGATTTATAATCGGGCTGGTAATTCGGGTCGGCATGCAAGCCGCTTACTTCTAAACCTGGGTAATAATCAACCGCATCACCGCTGCCGTCAAGCAATGGGAATAAAAATTGTTTATAATCATTTAAATTGTATGAGGCACGTAAAGTATAAAATGTTTTATTGCTTAACGCGTGCCTAACTTCAAGGGAGTTTAATAATCCCCATTCGTAGTTATTATATG
>JAIOIM010000682.1 GCA_019912505.1 Ignavibacteriaceae bacterium | reverse complement strand
TAAATAGGGAGGATAAGTTATCCTTTCTATAAATCAAGATGATATTGCCGCCGTTACATTTTACCTGTTTATAGTTTCTTACAATTGCACCGATGAAAGTGGAATCGACCGTTTTACACGCTCGCAAATCAATTATAATTTCTTTTTCTCCGTTGCTAATCAATTTTTTCAAAAAATCGTTAAAACTGTTTGATTCAATCAAAGTTGCTTTAACAAGATTTACAAACACAACCGCGGTATTTTTATGTTTGAACATTTCAAAAATAATACCGTTTCTGCCACGCACCAAGTATCCCCTGTTTTGCTATTTCCTTATGGCAAATATTTTTTCTTCACTTAAAATTGAATCCAACACACCGAAACCGTATTTTAGTAACGCTAAAGCGAAAGAAATAATTAGCATTAAAAAAATAATTTATGGAGAACTATTATGATAGCTAAAATAAAAGAGTATCTTGGCGCGGATGCCAATGACTTACTGAGTTATAAGGCGAAATTCCCGAAAGAACAACTTCACCTTCCAGGTTCTGATTTTGTTGACAGAATTTTTATGCAGACCGATAGAAATAATAATGTATTAAAAAATCTTCAATGGATATTTAGTTCCGGGCGTCTTGCAAATTCTGGTTATGTTTCAATACTTCCTGTTGATCAAGGTATTGAGCACTCAGCCGGCGCTTCGTTTGCACCAAACCCGGTTTACTTTGACCCTGAAAATATTGTTAAACTTGCCATAGAAGGGGGATGTAACGCAGTTGCATCAACACTTGGCGTGCTTGGAATGACCGCAAGAAAATATGTGACAAAAATTCCGTTTATAGTAAAAATTAACCATAACGAACTTTTAACTTACCCAAATAAATTCGACCAGATTATGTTTGCCGGCGTTGAGCAGGCTTATGATATGGGTGCGGCAGCAGTAGGGGCTACTATTTATTTCGGCTCCGAAGAAAGCAGCAGACAAATTATTGAAGTAAGCGAAGCATTTCAATATGCACATGAAATGGGTCTTGCTACTGTTCTATGGTGTTATTTAAGAAATCCGGAATTCAAAAAAGATAAAGATTATCACGTTTCGGCAGATCTTACCGGACAAGCAAACCATCTTGGCGTTACTATAGAAGCCGACATAATAAAACAGAAGCTGCCTGAAAACAACGGAGGGTTTAACGCAATTAAATTTGGTAAAACAAATAAAAAAGTTTATACCGATTTGTCAACCGATCACCCGATTGATTTAACACGCTACCAGGTAATTAATAATTATATGGGTCGGGCGGGGCTAATAAACAGCGGCGGCGCTTCGGGCGAAAACGATTTTGCAGACGCAGCAAGAACCGCAGTTATAAATAAAAGAGCCGGCGGTATGGGTTTAATTTCTGGAAGAAAAGCATTCCAACGCCCAATGGCTGAAGGTGTAAAGTTATTAAATCTTATTCAGGATGTTTATCTTGAAAAAGAAGTAACAATTGCTTAATTACAAAGCCCTGCTTCCGGCAGGGCTTTTCTTTCCCACACTTAAAATTTTTTATTTCTGTACGATAATATCTTAGCACCTATTTGTGAATTTAAGACTTAAATGAATCTGAAAAAAAAATTAAAATCTGCCCTAATATTTCTTTCTTTTTTGCTTTTTACTTCTTTGTTGTTTGCACAGGAAGAACAAAGCGCAGAAGAATTATTTAAACTTTCATTAGAAGAATTAATGAGAGTTAAAATAGTTACGCCGGGTAAAGACGAACAGGAGGCGTGGCAGGCTTCATCAAAAACCATTGTAGTTAGTGAAACGATGATAAAAAAAGGGGGTTATCTAGACCTTCTCGATCTTTTAAAAAGCGCACCATATTTTCAAGTTCAATCAGAACACGGGCATTGGACTAAAGGCGCAATTGTTAACCTTGCCGGTTTTAGAAGCGGAGATGCAGGCAACAATAAAGTGCTTCTCTTAATTGACAGCATAAAAATTTCAGATGACGGGGGCGAAGGTTTATACATGGGGTTAAACAGCATCCCCATAAACTTTGTAAAACAGATTGAAATAGTTTACGGTCCGAACTCGACAATGTACGGCAGAGATGCATATGCCGGAATGATAAATATAATTACAAAAACGGAAGACTTTGCCGGGGCAGGTTACACCTACGGCTCATTTAATTCGCAGCGAATTTACGGCAATATTAAACGCGAAATTGCAGAAGGATTTAATGGACATCTATATTTTAATTCATATAAAAGTGATGAACAAAACCCCCTCGACAAATCAATAACATACAAAACACGCCACGTTTTTCCACATTCTCCTTATACAGAAAGATTTTACAGAGCGCAGAATAATTTATTCTTCGATGTTGGGTTAAGCTATAAAGGACTGTCTTTAAACTTTATCCGTTATGACATGGAAGGAAGCGAGACTTACGGAAGTAATCCGGATTTGTATGTAACCGAATATTCAACACAATCGCATCAGATTAATAGTATCTTGTCCCTTAGTTATTCAACAAAACTTACCGATAAACTTGATCTTGAAAGTTATTACACGTTTAAGAAAAATGAGTTCGACCCAAAATCTGCAAATCTTTATACCGATGACTTAAACCGGGTAAATATAGATACGGCAGGTTCAATAATTTCAATCGATCCTTTATACGCTTACGGCGGTAGAAAATATTATTACTTTAGAACAATTTCTCACAAAGCGGGGATAAAACCAATTTGGCAGATCAGTGATAAATTGAGAAATGTTTCGGGTATTGACTTTAATTTCATAAATGGAATTCCTGTTATCAGCGAGGGAAAAGGTGGAAAGCCAATAACAACCGATGAGCAGCGAAAAAAATTTGAACACAAATTAAATACAATTGGTGTCTACAGCGAATTTTCGTACAAGCTGAATGAAAATCTTTTGGCAACAGTCGGCGGAAGATTTGATATTAACTCGAAGTACCCGAACACTTTTATGCCGCGGTCGGCAGTTATAGGAAAATTTGATGACCACATCGTAAAAGTTATGCTTTCCAAAGGCTACCTTGCACCGAGTATTACTCAAAGTTATTTTGAAAGCATTACAACATTTTCGTGGATAAAACCAAATGAAAATTTAAGGGCGGAAAAGAACACTTCTATCTCAGCCGACTGGTCATTTATTTTCGGCAGAACACACCTTTCTGCAAATGCTTTTTATAGTAAGTTAGATGATGCCATAATTGAAAGCGTCCAGTCGGGCGATTCAAGTTATGTGTTTATCAAAGCAGATTCGTTTTATGTTCCGATACTTCAGAGTAAAAATATCAGCAGCGGGTACAGGACAGGTTTTAGCTTTAGTATGTATCATTCCTTTTCTGAATTGCTTTCTTGTAATTTGAATTATTCATATTTGTCCGGACAGGATAATCTTCCCGGCAAAACAATAAAGATTGAAGATAATCTTATCTCAACACATTCATTAAATGTGGGGATAAATCTTTCTTACAAACATTTTAATCTTTACTCCGAATTACACTATTCATCCGACCGGCGCATAAAATCTGAGCACAGCAAAACTGCATATTCCTCCCTGCTCAATCCGGAAGGATACCTTGTTTTTGAGATGCCGCTGCTTGTTAATTTAACTTTAAGAGTATCAAACATCGGCAACGGTTTAAACGCTTTTATAAAAGTTGCTAATGTTTTTAATTCCGAATATTATGGACAAACCATAAATGCCGGATGGGGAAGCCCAAAAGTGCTTCAGGATATGAGAAGAATTTTTGCCGGAATTGAGTACGAGATGTAACTATGGTTTATCTTGTAAGCATTATTTTTTCCGTAGTAAGCTTAGTTTTGTCTCAACCGCAAATTGACGAACAAATAGTAAAAGCAGTTTTTCTGGAACGTATTACTCCATTTGTAATATGGCCAGAGGAATGTGACATGGAAAATAGCACCAAAGATTTTATTATCGGCACTTGGGATGATGAAAGTTTTTATACTAAATTAAAGGAAGTTTATTTTGATAAAAAAATATTATCAAAGGATGTGTACATAAAAAACATCACCAGGCTAAAGGAGATAGATGATTGTAATATTCTCTACATTCCGAAAATAGAAAATAGTAAACTACTCCGGATTATTAAATACACACACGGAAGCCCAATATTATTAATAAGCGATACGCCCGGATACGCAAAAAAAGGAGTCCACATAAATTTATTTATTGAAAATCAAAACCTTGGTTTCGAAATAAATGAGGAAGCAGTAAAAGATGCCAATATACACATTAGCCATCTCTTGCTCGAACTTGCAAAGATTGTAAAAAGCGGGAGTAAATATTGAGGAAATTTTTAAAAAATTTATCAATAAAAAACAAACTTACAACTCTTGTTTTAACGGTTGTTATAGTTGTTACCGTTCTTGGTCTTTCCGTTATGCTTTATTTTGATGTTACAAAAACACGTGATGTGATGGTTGAAAATTCCTTGCTGAAGGCAAAGTTGGTATCACAGTATTGCGTAACCGCTCTTATTTTCGACCGTAAAGACGGGGCGGAGGATGCCCTAAAAAAACTTTCTGCAGATCAAGATGTTTCAAACAGTTTTGTGTTCGATCGGAATAACCATTTGTTCGCTGCTTATAATAAAACTCCCATCGATTCATCTTTTTTTTCTACAATTGATATGAGAGGTAAACGATTTCAATTCGGCGAAGACTATCTGGTTGTAAAACATCCTATCATATTTGAAAAGAAAAATTATGGAACTTTATTTCTAAGGGTTAATACTTCTTCAATTCAAAGCGAAATAAAATCGTTGGTAATAACGGTAGGGATGATTGGCTTATCAATAATATTTGTTGCTTATTTGCTTGTATTATGGATGCAGAGTTTTATTTCAAACCCTATAACCAATCTATCTAAAGCCGTAAAAGAAATTTCCGATAAATCTGATTTCAGCCACAGGGTAATAAAACAAGCAAACGATGAAATAGGTGTATTGTATGATGAATTCAATAATATGCTTGAACAGATAAATTTAAAGAACAGTCAAAAAGCTGTTGTTGAAGACGCACTCCGTTTCAGTAAGCAGCGCTACAAAGAATTAGTACAAAATATGGGGGAAGGTATTGCGCTTTTTGATAGTGAGGGGAAATTCCTGTTTACAAATCAAGCTGCCGATTTACTTTTTGGAGTAAAGGAAGGGGAACTTATTGGAAAGGATATTTTTAGCTACGCTGTTCCGGAGCAGCACAAACTTATTTCTGAGGAGAGAGAAAAAAGACGCTCAGGGGAAAAAAGCACCTACGAAATAAAGATTGCCAACCAGAAAAATGAAACAAAATATCTGCTTTTAACCGCGACTCCAAAGTACAACGACAACGGCGATTTCGAGGGCTCATTCTCCATCTTGAGAGATATAACAGATAGAAAACTGGTTGAGTATGAATTGTTAAAAGCAAAAGAGCAGGCAGAAATATCTAACAAATTTAAATCCGAATTTCTTGCCCAAATGTCACACGAAATCCGCTCTCCTTTAAATGTTATACTAAGTTTTACATCATTGCTAAAGGAGGAGATAGGCACCGACCTTACCCTTGAAATGAAAACCTCTTTTGATTGTATAAACAGCGGTGCCAAAAGAATTATAAGAACGATAGATATGATTTTAAGTATGGCGGAAATTCAAACCGGTACATTCGAAGTTGTACCTAAAATAATAGATTTGGATTCCGACATTCTTCGCTGCTTAGTGAAGGAATACTCACACACCGCTAAGCAAAAAGGATTGCTATTAAATTATAATAAAAAGCTTGACCTGACGAGAATATTTGCCGATGAATATTCGGTTGCTCAGATTTTTTCGAACCTATTAGATAATGCAATAAAATACACTAAGGGGGGAACGATAGATATTGTACTTCGGAAAACCGGTAAGAATATATGCATAGATGTAACCGATACCGGAATAGGGATTTCAAAAGAATATCTCCCGAATCTGTTTAACGCTTTCTCACAGGAAGAAATGGGTTACAACCGGAGGTTCGATGGCAACGGATTGGGGTTAGCGCTCGTAAAAAAATATTGCGAACTAAACAACGCAGTAATAAATGTTAAAAGTGAAAAAGATTCGGGAACAACTTTTACGGTTGAGTTTCTTTCAACATAAGTTGTCCCCGATAAAATTATTTAGTTAACAAATATTCAGCAATCTTTCCAAGTTCCTGAACATTAACATTACCGAATGAGGGCATAATAACATTCGGGTACTTTTCTCTAAACGCTTTGAATCTTGTATTATCTATAAAAGAAGATGGGCTCCTCAAATAGTTTGTCAATTCGTTTTTGTTCCAGTTCTGGCTGATGTTAACTAACGCCGGACCCGATGCTGTGCCATCGAGATTTTGACCGTGACAGTTTGAACATCCTAATCTGCCTATTAGC
>JAIOIM010000681.1 GCA_019912505.1 Ignavibacteriaceae bacterium | reverse complement strand
ATATTTAATAGTGCTAAGATATTGAATTCTGCAATAAATTAGTATTGATAGGGTGTTGGTTAATCTAAACTATTTGCTGATTAGGAATATGTTAATCGAGGGAATTTAAAAATTTATTTAATTCGGCTGAAAAAATATCGGGTTTTTCGAGGTGGGCGTTATGTCCTGCATCGGCTATGACGGTGTGTGCTGCGTTCTTAAAATCAAAAACAATTTTGGAATTGATTTGAGTGAATTTAATATCGAGTTTGCCGGTTACAAGTAACGCCGGGAAATTTAATTTTTCTAAAACATCATACAGTTGGGGCATTGTACCTGTGCCAAAACCAATTAATGAATTTGACAAACCCATTTTGTTGTTTTTTAACTTAGCTCGAAATTGCTGTTCCAAAATATCTTTAGGCAGTTTTTTTTGACTGCTGAATAATTCTATGTTCATCCAGTGGTTTACAAATTCATTACTACCTTTTGTAAGAATAAACTCTACAAGTCGTTCATCATTATTTATTCTTGCGTTTCGCTCTTCAACATCTTTAATACCCGGCGAAGCGGATTCGAGAATTAATGCTTTTATTAGTGAAGGATGTTTGACCGCAAAAGAGAGGGCTGCTCTTCCACCCATTGAGTAACCCGCAAGAATTACTTTTTTTGCAGGCAGTTGTTTTATCAAGTTGTACAACTGCGAAGTTATTGATGAAGCAGAATAATATAAAGAAGACTCTGGCGAATCGCTTAGCCCGTGCCCAACAAGGTCAACTGCAACGCAATCATAAGCAGGATTAATTAATGGGAAAATGTGCTGCCACTCTAAAGCAGAACCTGTAAAACCGTGGATAAAAAGTAAAATATCTTTTTTACCGTCGGGTATGCCCGGCTCTAAATTTAATTTTACATTGGCTGTTTGTATTAACATCAGTCAAGCGCTTGAGAAGTTTTTTCCCAGAACAGGCGTCTGTTTTTTAATGATTTTTCGGCATCAGTTTTTACTTCGAGCACAGTAAACTTTTTTTGTTTAAAGGCGTTTTTTAAGGATGAAGAAAAATCGTCCCAGCTTTTTATCAACTTATAATTTCCGCTGTATCCTTTTACGAACGGTGCAAAATCCAGATGATGAGCGGCGACAAAATAATCTTTAAAAACCCTGCCGTAATTTGAAATAGGAAGTACTTCAAAAATACCGCCGCCGTCATTATTAATAAGAACAACCACAAGCGGCAATAAATATTTTTTTGCGGCGAGCAGCCCATTTAAGTCGTAGTAAAAAGCCATATCGCCGGTTAACAGAACCGTTGGTTTTTCAGAAGCAGCAAGAATACCAAGCGCGGTGGAAGTAATTCCATCGATACCGCTGGCACCGCGGTTGTTATATATTGAAATTTCCTTTGAAGTTCGTGCGGCGAAATAATCAAAATCGCGCACCGGCATACTATTAGAAAGCATCAGGTTAACATCGGGCGGCAGAGCTTCAATCAATTCATTTATAATTCTCGCTTCATCCGGAAATTTGGTTTTTTGGATAAAATTATCTCTGATTAATTTTGCTTTGTTATCAGCGTTCAAAAAGTCATTTAGCCAACGGCTTTCCGAGCGTAAAAAATTATCTTTGGCTAATTTGTCGTTCATCTTTTCGCAAAACAAAAAAGGTTTACATGCATAAACTTCATTTGCTTTATTAGATGGATCGAACCAGTCGCCGAATTCATTTATCAAAAATCTTAATGAATTGCACTCTTCAAGAAATTCTTCCAAAGCTTTTGAAGTAACAGTTCTACCAAACTGCAGAATAATTTTAGGGTTATGCTTTGCTGAAAATTTTTTATTCCTCAAAATTGCATCAAAATTTGTAACCATATTTTCATCATCTGTTTGCCCAAACCTTAACTGTGATGCTCCATCAGCCAAAATGGGATACCCGAGCATTTTAGAAAGTTTTAAACAATTTTTGTGAAATGATGCATTATAATTTTCGGGACCCGCAATTATTAAACCGTTTTTAAATTTACAAAGATCCCCGTAAAGCTGATTAAACCATTTTTCTTTTTCGAGTACGGGATGTTCCGCTAAATCGCTGAACTTAATATTCGAGAGAGGAAGTTTTGCAAACTCATAAAGTTTCTCGCTTATCTCATCCGTAAAATCATTCGGTTCGAAGGGCTTTCGGAATGGGAAATTTAAATGCACAGGTCCCTTTGAACGGATGCAACTTTCATAAACTGCCCTGCGTGCGAGTATCTTTATATGTTTTATTCTTTTTTCTGTAGCTTCGGGAATTCCCGCATCAAAAAACCAGCGGATATGATTTTTATAAAGATTGTTTTGATTGATGGTTTGGTTTGCACCGCAGTCAAGCATTTCGGGCGGTCTGTCGGCAGTACAAATAATTAATGGAACGCGCTGCTGATAAGCTTCAATAATTGCAGGGTAAAGTTCTGCCGCGGCTGTACCGGAAGTTGTAACCACAACCACCGGCGTACTGCTTCCCTTGGCGAGCCCAAGTGCAAAAAAAGCAGAACTTCTTTCATCAATATGAACATAGGATTTAATATTTTTGTTGCCGGCAAGCGCAAGCGTAAGTGAAGTGTTGCGCGAGCCGGGAGAAATGCAGGCATATCTAACCCCACCTTCAATAAGTTCTTTTACAAAAGTTTCAGTCCAAAAGAGATTTCTATTTACTTTCATTAGCCTGCCGGAAAAGGGAAGTTATTGGTTTTAACTTCAGTTCAGTTTCAGAATATTCTGCTAAAGGATCTGACCCACGGACGATACCGCAGCCTGCATAAGCAAATATTTTTTTACCTGTAAGCAGTGCAGACCTAATTGCAATTAAAAATTCACCTTCATCATCAAAATTAAACCAGCCTATTAAACCCGAATATAAACCACGCTGATGTGTTTCCGATTTTTTTATTAGTTGCAGCGCTTTGCTGGTCGGCACGCCGCAAATTGCGGGTGTGGGAAAAAGTTTATCTATCAATAGAAGCAGGGGAACGTCTTCATTCAGCTCGCATTTCATTTCAGTTGAAAGATGTTGAA
>JAIOIM010000680.1 GCA_019912505.1 Ignavibacteriaceae bacterium | reverse complement strand
ACCTTGTTATGCTCAATGAAGTACTCGGCGAAAAATGGATGAACAAAGATTACTTCCGTTTCGGGGCGAGCAGTTTATTAAATGACATTCTAATGCAGTTGGTTAAAGTAGAAACTGGAATGTATCAATCATCTAATTATTTTTCAAAAGATTAATTATGAAAAAAATTGAAAATAAAGATATTTTTAAAGCTACATGGAAGTATGCCGAAGCACCGGAGAGCACCGATCATATAAATCTTCAAAAACAATACGATTTGTATATTGACGGAAAATTTACAAAACCGGTTAAGGGGAAATACTTCGATACAATCAATCCTTCAAACAATAAAAAAATTGCAAGTGTTGCTGAAGCATCATCCGAAGATGTTGATGTTGCAGTTAAAGCAGCGCGGAAAGCTTTTAAAGGCTGGGCAAATTTGTCGGGCAAAGATCGTGGTAAATATGTTTTTAGAATTGCACGTTTAATTCAAGAACGCGCGAGGGAATTTGCAGTAATTGAAAGTTTAGACGGTGGCAAACCGATAAGAGAATCAAGGGATATTGATATTCCTCTTGCAGTAAATCATTTTTTCTATTATGCAGGCTGGGCAGACAAATTAGAGTACGCATTCCCGAATAGAAAACCAAAGCCACTCGGCGTTGTCGGTCAAATAATTCCGTGGAATTTCCCTCTGCTTATGGCGGCGTGGAAACTTGCACCTGCTTTGGCAACCGGAAATACGATTGTGTTAAAACCGGCGGAATCCACTCCGTTAACTGCATTAAAATTAGCCGAAATAATTAACGACTGCGGTTTGCCCAAAGGCGTTGTTAATATTGTTACCGGCGCCGGGCAAACCGGGGCAAGTATTGTCAATCATCCAGATATAAATAAAATTGCTTTTACCGGTTCAACCAATGTAGGCAGGTACATTGCAAAGGCAATAGCCGGTACCGATAAAAAAGTAACATTAGAACTCGGCGGAAAAGGTGCTAATATTATTTTTGAAGATGCCGCAATTGATCAGGCTGTGGAAGGTATTGTGAATGCAATATTTTTTAATCAAGGTCATGTTTGCTGTGCTGGCTCAAGACTTTTTGTACAGGAATCTGTTGCTGCCCTTGTTATAAGAAAACTAAAAGCCAGAATGAAAACTTTGATTGTCGGTAATCCGTTGGATAAAAACACAGACATCGGAGCTATTAACTCAAAAAAACAATTGCATGCAATTCAAAACTATATTAAAATAGGTTTGAGTGAAGGCGGCGAGATCTATCAACCGGAATGCAATTTGCCAAAAGAAGGTAATTGGTGTGCGCCTACTTTATTCCTTAATGTTTCGCAATCGCATAAAATTGTTCAGGAAGAAATTTTCGGACCGGTTTTAACTGTTCAAACATTTAGGACAATCAGCGAAGTAATTGAAAAAGCAAATAATACTCCTTACGGTTTATCTGCGGGAGTATGGACACAGAACGGCGCAAAAATATTTCATCTAACTCAAAAATTAGAAGCGGGCGTAGTTTGGGCAAATACGTTCAACAAATTTGATGCGACTTCACCATTCGGCGGTTATAAGGAAAGTGGTTTCGGCAGAGAAGGTGGATTGCATGGCTTAAAACCATACGTAAAATTTGAGTAATTATTTTTGGAAAATATTATGAACAGATTAGATATAAATAAAACTTATAAACTTTATATCGGCGGTAAGTTTCCCCGAACAGAGTCCGGAAGGTATTATGCTGTTAAAAACTCAAAAGACAACCTGGTTGCAAATATGTGTTTAGCTTCGCGTAAAGATTTTAGGAACGCAGTTGTAGCTGCGCGCAAAGCTCAAAGCCACTGGGCAAATTCAACAGCGTTAAACAAAGGGCAGGTTTTATACCGAATTGCAGAAATGCTTGAAGGTAGAAAAGAACAGTTCATCGCTGAACTAATTGCTCAGGGCGAATCGGTAAAAGCCGCTAAAAATGAGGTGACAACTTCCATTGACAGGTTAGTTTATTATGCCGGCTGGAGTGATAAATACCAGCAGTTTTTCAGCACTGTAAATCCTGTATCAAGCATGCACTTTAATTTTTCTAATGTTGAGCCGGTTGGTGTTGTTTCAATTATTGCAGATGAAACGGAAAGTTTACTCGGTTTAATATCTTTAATTGCTCCTGCCATTGTAGGCGGAAACACAGTTATTGTTTTAGCATCTGAAAGCAAACCGCTGGCAGCTATATCCTTAGCCGAAGTATTAAATTCTTCCGATGTACCGGGCGGCGTTGTAAATATATTAACCGGAAAAAAAAATGAATTGTTCAGCCACATGGCTTCCCACATGGATGTAAATTCTGTTATCTATTGCGGTGATGATGAGAAGATGATAAAATCAATAAGCGAACTTGCGAGCAGCAATATAAAACGAACCGTCTTTTACAAAAAAAATGATTGGTATAACGAGGTAAATGAATCGCCATACTTAATAGAGAAAACTCTCGAATTAAAAACAACCTGGCATCCGACAGGGATATAATTAAAAAGTATTTTTTATTTGCAGAGTGTCATCTTTCTATTTGATATTATTTGCTGAGCTGAGAGAATGCTGGTCAATAGGATTTCGAAAATAAGTAATTAAAAAAAAGAAAGATTGTAAACCGGCGATGATATTAGATTTAATTGTAAACAAAACCGATGATGGATGTACTGCGGAGATACCTTCGCTAAAAGGGTGCGAGTTATGGTCTCACGATGAGGAATCGGTACTCGAAAAAATTATTGAACTTGCTGCTTATTATTTAAAAACCGATAAAGCAAAATTTAAACTCGACCGTGCAAGAGTTTCAAAAAAACAAATCTTTTATAAATTAGTTTTTCACAAAAGCTGACCCGTGTTAATATTCAAAACAGAAAAAAGGAAAAATAGAATTATAGAAGTTGCCAGGCGCAGGCAGCAGACACTGCACATTGTGCTTGAAAATATTCACGATCCGCATAATGTGAGTGCAATATTCCGCACTTGCGATGCGGTTGGCGTGCCTTTAGTTTCATTAGTTTACACTGTAGAAAAATTTCCTAAGATCGCGAAAAAGTCATCTGGCTCGGCGTTTAAGTGGATTGAAAAAGAAAAACATAAAAGTATTAGCGACTGTTATACATCATTAAAAGAAAAAGGATTTAAGATTTACGCATCCTCAATTACTGACGGTGTAAAAAATTTATACGATCTTGATTTGTCAGCAAAGTGTGCAGTAGTTCTTGGTAATGAGCATCGTGGGGTATCCGATGAAGCCGCCGAGCTTGCGGATGAAAGATTTTCAATACCGATGTTCGGGATGGTGCAAAGTTTAAATGTTTCTGTTGCCAGCGCAGTTGTTCTTTACGAGGCTGCGCGTCAGCGTTTTGCAAAAGACATGTATTCGGACAGCAAAAAAAGTGATGAGGAACTTAATGAACTTATTACCTATTTAAGCAAGAAATAGCTTTGATGCACTTTGATAAAATATCGAAAATTAAGGGAGAGCTAAAACTGCCGGGAGATAAATCTATCTCGCACAGGGCAGTAATCTTTTCATCTATCGCACAGGGCAAATCGGTTATAACAAATCTTTCAAACGGTGAGGATGTAAAATCTACTATAAATTGTTTTGAACAGCTTGGCGTTGATATAAAAAATGACGCTGGTCGGTTGATAGTTGAAGGTAAGGGGCTAAACTCATTGTCCCAGCCAAAAGCTCCGTTGGATTCCGGCAATTCAGGTACAACGGCACGCTTAATAAGCGGAATTTTAATCCATCAAAAATTTCGTACCACATTAATTGGGGATGATTCTTTATCATTACGACCAATGAAAAGAATTATTACACCCCTAAATTTAATGGGTGGAAAAATTGAAGCTTCGGGGAACTTAACATTACCGTTAAAATTTTCTACTTCAGAAAATTTAGTTCCGATAAATTATGAATTACCAATTGCTAGCGCACAAATAAAAAGTGCGGTTTTACTTTCCGGTTTACATTTAAATAGTGATACAACGGTTGTTGAAAATATTCCATCGCGTAACCACACAGAGGCAATGCTTGGGCTCCCGATTAAAACAGATAATTCAAAAAAAATAATTACAATAAATTCATCGTTTACGCCACAGGTTAAAGAATATTTTATACCGTCAGATATTTCAACTGCGGCGTTTTTTATAGTACTGACACTGTTGAGTAAAAACTCAGAGCTATTGATAAAAAATGTTACTCTTAACCATACCCGCACAGGCATTCTTGAAGTATTAAGAATTATGGGAGGCAGCATTGAAACAGTGGCTTTGCACGATGCCTATGGGGAACCATACGGTGATATTCTTATTAAAAGCAGTCGGTTGCAAAATATAAAAATAGATAAGAATATCGTTCCAAATATTATTGATGAAATTCCGATTCTTGCTGTTGCAGGGGCTTTTGCCGATGGGGGTTCTTTGACTGAGCATGCAGCCGAGTTAAGGGCAAAAGAAACTGATAGAATAAAAGCGATTTGCTACAATCTTACGCAAGCTGGGTTAAGGGTAGATGAATTCGAGGACGGGTTTAAATTCAGCGGCAAATTAAAAAATAAAAAGTTTGGGTTAAAAAGTTTCGGCGATCATCGGATTGCTATGAGCGGAGCAGTGCTTTCAATGCTGAATAACAGCGGGGGAGAGGTGGAAGATTTTGAGTGTGTTAATATTTCAAATCCACAATTTCTAAAACAATTGAAAAATATTATACGCAGTTGAAGTTGAATTGATTTATAAAATTAACGAAAGCCGCTGC
>JAIOIM010000679.1 GCA_019912505.1 Ignavibacteriaceae bacterium | reverse complement strand
TAATGATTGATTCTGACATCTCTATAAAAACTAATCCATAGGAGGTTTCAATATGAAACGTTTACTACCATTTTTTCTTGTTCTATTTTTTGCATCAGCAAGCTTTGCACAAATTACAGTGCTTGATGATTTTGAAGCTGGCGCAGGACATTTTAATCTTCAAACTAATTATTCTGGTTCAACCGTTGGCGTTATTGGTACAATCCCGACAATCGATTCAACTTCGGGTGCTTATATGGGGCAAAAGTGCTTAAAAATAATTTTGATGGATGACCCGGCTGTACCCACTAATTGGGCAGTTCGCTTTCTTTCAGGAGGCGGCGCTTCAGGAAGTAACGTAGATATGGGTCCAAATGGTTGGACAGGATACTGGTTAAAAACAGACAAAGCATTTTTACGTACAGCACCTGCAATTGATGCTCCAAGTACTGCTGAGATTGGCGATACGATGAATGTTATCGGCGATGGTCAGTGGCATGTTTATCAGTGGAATCTTGGACAAGACGGACAGCCGATGTGGCATGGCTGGGTTACAGGTAATGATACAATTTCCGATGATCCAACACCGACATATGATGCTATATGGTTTTTTGCACCCGATGGCTCTGATAGTACAGTTCTTTATTTAGATTACGTTGCATGGAATCCATCAGGATACGTTCCTGTTGAACTTGCAACATTTGATGCCGTAGTTGATGGAAACAATGTTGACCTTAGATGGGCAACTGCAACAGAAACCAACAATAGAGGTTTTGAAGTTGAAAGACAATTTGAAAATGGTTCTTTCTCAAAAATCGCTTTTGTTGATGGTAAAGGTACAACAACTGATTTAAACTCTTATACTTACACAGATAAAGTAAACCAGTTAGGTGCTTACTCATACAGATTAAAACAAGTTGATTTCGACGGAACATTTGAATACAGCAATATCGTTCAAGTAAATGTTAATGCTATACCGGGCGAATACACACTTGCTCAGAACTATCCCAACCCGTTTAACCCGACAACAAGCCTTACTTACAATATCCCTGAAAACGGAAATGTAAGTTTATCAGTATTCAACCTGCTTGGCGAAAAAGTTGCCCAGCTTGTTAATACAATGCAAACTGCCGGAACACATACCGTAAACTTTAATGCAAGCAGCCTTGCAAGCGGTACATACATTTATACACTAAATGTAAACGGAAACAACATTACAAAGAAAATGGTTTTGATGAAGTAAAATTCTTCGAGATTGTTTAAAATTAAAAACCCTCTCATACCGAGAGGGTTTTTTTGTTTAAATGAAAATGAAATAGCTTAGGTTCGCAGGTTTATATTTTGTATTCGCTTTATAAATATTAACTGCTGAGGACGTACTTCCGCTGTTATATTGTTTTAGTTTATTTCAATAAAATTAATTTCTTTGTTTCGATAAACTGCCCGGCTTCTAACCGATAATAATATACACCGCTTGACAAATTCATTCCATTCCATTTCTTCGAGTAATAGCCGGCAGAAAGTTCTTCATTTATTAACATCGATACTTCCTTTCCTTGAGCATTAAACACCGCCAGCGATACAAATGATTTAGCTGGCAGGCTAAACGAAATTGTAGTTGTCGGGTTAAACGGGTTTGGATAGTTTTGCATTAAAACAAAATTGTTCGGTGCCGTTTTGTCTACTTGCTTTACTTCTGTGGCAGTATTAACAGTAATAGTCCCCTTCATTCCTAAAGATGCATGAGGGACACAAACGTAATAATATGTGCCTGTCTGATTAAGTACAATTGTTCCGCCGCTGTTAGGTAAATCAAAACCTCCATTGGAAGTTGTTCCGTTTGCATCCCAGGTTGCTTGGTTTACTTCACGGGCGGTATGTATAGATGAGAGTATAAAGTTAACTGTATCTCCCATGTTTATTGTAAGATTGCTTGGTGAAAATGTGAATCCGGAATTCACAATCGTATAGGTTGTTCCAAAACTAATAGTTGTGAATACAACCAGAGTAAAAATAATAATAATCATTTTTTTCATACAACGTCTCCTATCATTAAATAAATCATGTATCGTTGGGATATTAAAAGATTTCCTATCCCGAAATAAATTAGTAAAATTTTATTAAATAAATAATACTTATTTATTGACCTGTTTATCTTCTGCAGCTAATAGAATTGAGCGCAAAAAGATAATAAGTCGTTTTATAAAAGTCTATATCGAGAACTATATTGCTATGTGAAAAACAAGGAGGAATGACTTGGAACGGAATGCAGAATAGACTGCTCGATTATTTAAACAAAAGTGTGATAATATTGTAAGAAAGCGGCGGAAAAACTTCCCGCCGGTTAAGAAATCTGAAAATAATTATCAGCTATCATCTCAGTAAAATCATCTTCTTTGTTGAAGAAAAACCTCCCGTGGTTATTTTATAAAAATATATTCCACTCGACAAATATTTGGCATTAAATGTTACTTCATAACTACCGGGCGATTTATCTTCGTTTACCAGAGTTGCAATTTCGTTACCAAGCACATCGTAAACTTTGAGATTTATGATTGATGATTGTTGATTTATGATTGACGGAATTGAATATTTAATTGTAGTTGTCGAGTTAAACGGGTTTGTGTAATTCTGATAAAGAGAAAAATTTGATGGAATTTCTGTTGCAGCCAATTCCTTAACATCTGTAATAAATCCATATTTAATTTTTAGGTTTATTATTCTTGCGTACGACTCATCGATTCTGCTTTGTGGAATTGTCCCATCATTAATTTTATCTTCAATTATATCAATTACCTGCGCCGGTAATGAAGTTCCGTTTCGCAGGTTGCTTCGGAATAGAAGAATATCATTCCCCGCATTAACCGCAAGTTCAATCGATTCTTCAAAACCATAATTTTGTGTAATTGCCTGCATAAAAAGTTCATCGGTTATTGTTAATCCAGCAAAAGATAGTTCATCACGTAATAAATTTGTAACGGTTTTATAAGATAGAGAAGCAGGGTAAGTTGAATCGAGTTTTGCATTATAAAGATGACCTGGCATTATAAAATCAGAATACCCATTTTCAATCAACTGCCGGTAGGGTACAAGTTCGCTGTCCGCCCACGTTGAAGTAATATCAGTGAACCCGAGGTGAGAATCGTTAACCGCGCTGCCGTGACCCGGGAAATGTTTTAATGATGTTGCAATTCCGCGCGATTGAAATTCATCTATAAACCAGCCTGCGTGCTTTGCAACCACAAGCGGATTGCTCGAAAAACTTCGTTCTAATTTACCAATTGCCGGACTAAGAGGGTTTACATTAACATCAACAACCGGCGCTAAATTCAAATTCATGCCGCACTGCAAAAGCCAGCCCGCCATCTTTGATGCTGTTGCTCTTGTGGAGTCTACCGAGTTAAATATAGTGCCGAGTTTGAAAGCCGAATATGTGGAATCGAATCCGTTGTTCTGGTTTAACCGCGCAACGCGTCCACCTTCTTGATCGACTGCTATAAACGGTGGAGTAGCCGCAATAATTTTTATTGTATCTGAAAGCAATTTAATTTGAACCGGGTCGTTAATGTTTGCAGCAAAATAAATTATTCCTCCGAGGTTTCTATCGGTTAAATCAGTTTTAGCGGAATCATCTAAAACTTTACCGGGGAACCCAATCATTATCATCTGCCCGATTTTTTCTCGAAGAGCTTGGGCGGAAGATGTGTTTGGGAAAACAAAAAGAAGTGTTGTAAAAAGAAGGAGTATTTTTTTTATCATTAGAATTGCTCGTAATTAAAAAATCGATTGGCTAAAAT
>JAIOIM010000678.1 GCA_019912505.1 Ignavibacteriaceae bacterium | reverse complement strand
TTTGTAATTAAAATAAGTCGACTTTATTTTCAAAAGCACATCAGGGATATCGATTACAAACGAAACTTTTAACGCCTTTTCTTTCTCGCCCCGGTTTAAGGCAAGCAACTGGTAAGATTTTATTTTTGTTATGTCTATCTGGAAGTCGTAATAAATCTGATAAATCTCTTTTTTATCTTTTTCTTTTTGTTTCTCGCTAATCTTTTCATCCGATGCCTTTTCTTTTACTTTTTCCGATTTAACAACCGATGATGTTTGCATAAATTCTCTTACCGTTTTTCTTACTTCAGCATCTTCACTTATCATTTCGGCAATTATATCTTTTGCTCCTAGAATGGCTTCTTCGATAGAATTAACACCAAGTTCTTCATTTATAAACTCATTAAGTTTTGCTTCAAAGTCGCCTGAAAAGTCTGGATTATCAAGCATAAACAACGCAAGCGGTTCCAATCCTTTTGCTTTTGCAATTGTGCCTCTTGTTTTCCTTTTCGGTTTGTAAGGAAGGTAAAGATCCTCAAGTTCCTGAAGTTTTTCGCAAACCATAATTTTATTTTTCAGTTCATCCGTCAGTTTGCCCTGTTCTTCTATACTTTTTAAAATTGTATTTCTTCTATCAACAAAAAGCGTTAAATAATTTACTCTGTCTTCAACCTGTCGGAGTGCCTCTTCATCAAGACCGCCTGTGTGCTCCTTACGGTAACGCGCAATAAACGGAATTGTTGCATCTTCGCTTAACAAGTTTATCACCGCGTCAACCTGTTTAACCTCTATATTTAGTTCCTTTGCTATTACCGAAGGAATATTCATCAACTTACCTTTCTGATCAAAAAAAAATGGAGTGCAAACTTGAGATAAAAAATTTTGTTTTGCAAATATCTTTAATCAATGTACAATGAATAATGTATAATGTACAATTATATTTTATGACATGGTTATTATTTTAAATGGAAATATTAACCGCTTAAGAAAAACCGAGGAGTGCAACCAGTGTCTTGCCGAGGAAGTGAAGTTATTATATTGCCTGTTTTAGTTTATACTATGTTGAAGCAATGGACGGTCACAGAAATATTTTGTTTATTGTAAATTATTTTCTATTCTTTGGTCAAGAAAAAAAATTTTGGTTAATCGAGGAAGAAATCACAATGGAAGTAAAAATAGAAGACGGAAAACTCATTATAACTATTGAGCTGCAAAAACCAACGCCAAGTGCATCCGGTAAAACATTGGTCGTGGCAACCACACACGGAAATATGCCAACGCAATGTATAATTGACGGCAAGACTGTTATCATTGGGTTGAATGCTTATATTAAGAAATAAAAGCTGCATCGGCGGAGTTGCTTAAATTTTTGCGTGTCACCGTTTTTAACATTAGAGTGTTGGTTCGGTGACATTTAAAACGTGCTTGCCCCATCTTTCTTCGATCTTTGATGCAGCATTTTTTATATGGTTATGATGATTTTGAAGGATCAAAAAAAAGACAACATTACTTGTCCGCAATGATATTACGGTATCGGCGTTCATCTTCGCTTTAATCTCCAAAACAGTTGCCTTTACAAATTCATCCCTTTTTATTCGCGAAAAGTGTTGATAGATAAGCAAGCTGTGCCCTTGTTCAAATGCACTCATCACTTCTTTCCAATAAAGATATTTACAAGAGTTTTTAGTTCCGAAAGGTTTTGATTTAACTTCAACTCCATTGTCTGGGTCGAAAAATATCAAATCAGAATCTTTTGAAAGAACAAGGAACTCACTAAAATATTTTTCTCTTTCTTCGGAATTATCGGTAAGAGTTTGAGAATAGAACAGACAGCTTTCAAGTAATCCCGAATGCTGCGTGTGCAAAACATCTCTTGAGTTTATCTTGCTAAAATGATTGGTTAGCCAATCAAATAATTCGGGATCATACTTTCGCCACATGAAAGGTTTGTTGAGATAGTCAGTAAACTTACCATCAGTTTTCCCATCGTTTTCAGTTAACATCCAACAAACTGCACAACCAATCTTCCCGCCATCGGTTAAAATACGGAGTATGCCGTATTTCTTGTAATCATTAATATCGCCAAAATATTGATTCTTCATAATTGAAAGATAATAATTTTATTCGTCTTCAATGAAAAAAATTAAAATCGGATAAAACAAAACTACAAACTAAAAGTTTCCCTGCCGTTTTAATAAAGAGCCAATCTTTTTATATTTGTTTAACAATAAAAATTTTAAAATCCCCGATGCCTGAAATATCCGTTGATAATAATAATTTAGAAAATAACCCTAACTCGGAAACCGAAGCGCCGGGGGAAAATAAAATTAACGCGGCTGAATTTTGCGGTAATATTTTTTCGTGGACGTATAATCCCTCATTAAAAAACTCATCCGTTAGTTACTCCGGCAGTGTACAAGATATAATAGGTTACAGCGTTGATGAGTTAAACAAATTACCCGGCGGCTTTGATAAACTTGTTATTAATTCCGATTTGCCTGGATATAAATTATCATATAAAAATTTGATCGAGGATAAATCAAAAAAAGAAATAACAAGAGAATACCGGATAACCGACAGAAACGGTTCGGTTAAATGGATTTTTGAAAAGATAACCACAGTTAGGAATAAAACAGACAAAATAAAATTAATTACCGGACACGCTATTGATGTTACTTCATTAAAAGAAGCGTATTCAACTCAGACAAAACGATCAGATTTTTTGATGGAGCAAAACGAGAACAAAGATAAATTTATCTCAATGCTGTCGCACGATTTGCGCGCGCCTTTTACAAGCATACTTGGTTTTGCAGAAATATTAATTAACGAACCTCAGTTAGCGCCTCTCGAGCGCGATGAATATCTACACTATATCCATGAATCTTCGCAGCATCAGCTTCACTTAATAAACTACCTTTTAGATTGGTCGCGCCTGCAAACGGGCAGGGTTAAAGTTGAACCGGAAAGGCTTAATCTTTCAACAATAATTTTTAATTGTGTTTCTTCATTAACCGGTAACGCAATACGGAAAGATATTGATATTAAAGTTGAAGTTTCAGACAAGATAAATGTTATGGCGGATGAAAGACTTCTCGGTCAGGCAATTTCAAACTTAGTAAGCAATGCAATAAAATTTTCAAAAGAAGACAGCAAAGTGGAAGTGAAGGCAGATATTTTTAATGAAGAGTTTGTTGAGGTTGTTATACACGATTATGGTGTTGGTATACCGGAAGGAAATAAACAAATGCTTTTCAAATTCGAGAGGATGTTTACTACTGAAGGTACAAAAGGGGAAAAAGGAACCGGGCTAGGGTTACCCCTTGTGAAAGAAATAATAGAAAAGCATGGCGGAATAATCTGGTTTTATTCGGAAGTAAATAATGGCAGCGAATTTCATTTTACTGTTCCACTTTCAAAGAATAAAATTCTTGTCGTAATACCGAATGAAAGTGAGAAAATAGATCTTCGTCAATTTGTTAATGACATTTATCCAATGTACAGCGTTACGGAAACCGTTAATGGTTTTGAAGCGATGGAAAATTTTTTGGGAGATATACCTTCGTTAATTATTATCCAGCACAATTTACCGCTGATGAGCGGATTGCAATTAATCGAAACTTTAAAAAACGACAATAATAATTTCAGCGTGCCGTTTATCGTTTTAATGGAAAATATCTCGACAGCTATTCATGATGAATATTTTAAACTCGGCGCTAAAGCCGTACTTCCACTACCCGTTGATTATAACATGATGAGCAGGCATCTTGAAAAAGCTTTATTATAAATCTATCTAAAAAACAAACGATTAAATTATCCTGTTATTTTCCATCCAAATGAATAAATTTGCAAACGATTTTTAACAAGATATTTAAATCATACGGAGGTTAGTTTTGAAAATTGCTGTTGTGGGAACCGGTTACGTTGGTCTTGTTTCCGGTACATGTTTTGCCGAAACAGGCAATACTGTAATATGCGTAGATATAGATGAAAATAAAGTTCAAAAAATGAAAGACGGCATTGTCCCTATTTACGAGCCCGGTCTTGAAATTTTATTTGAAAGAAATATAAAAAAGAATCGTTTATTTTTTACATCAAACCTGCATGAAGCTGCTCGCGAAGCCGAAATAATTTTCCTTTGCCTGCCGACACCACAGGGTGGCAGCGGCGCTGCCGATTTACGGTATATTATTAAAGTTGCAGAAGACCTCGGCAAATTTTTTAACGATGAGCCTCAAATAGGGTTTAAAGTGCTTGTTGATAAAAGCACTGTTCCAGTTGGAACAAGCGATAAAGTACGCGCGGCAGTAAAAAAATATGCTCCAAACTTCGACTTTGATGTTGCTTCAAACCCTGAGTTTTTACGCGAAGGTGTAGCCGTTGAAGATTTTATGAAACCAGAGCGTGTTGTAATAGGAACTGAAAACCCCAAAACAAAAACCATGATGGAAGAGTTATACGAACCGTTTGTACGGTCCGGCAACCCTATCTATTTTATGGATTTAAAATCAGCCGAAATGACAAAGTATGCTGCAAACTCATTCCTCGCCACAAAAATTTCTTTTATGAATGAGATTGCTATACTTTGCGAATTAACCGGTGCAGACGTTGATAAAGTACGCATCGGCATTGGCTCCGATTCAAGAGTGGGCAAACGGTTTTTATTCCCCGGTGTTGGTT
>JAIOIM010000677.1 GCA_019912505.1 Ignavibacteriaceae bacterium | reverse complement strand
CTCTTTTCCGCAATTATTTTTGATGATATACTTTTCCTAATTTCTTTTGAAAGAATTATTTACATTATTTTGTAATTACTACAAATAATATGAAATAGTTACTCCTCTGTTGTACTTGCAACAACCTCTTCAATAGATGTTAAACCGAGTTTAACTTTTTCAAGACCGGCTTCTCTTAAATTTAACGAGCCGTCTTTTTTAGCCTGAATTCTTATTTGTTCTTCATCTACATCATCACCGGCTCTAACAATCAATTGTCTAATTTCCTTTGTAAAATAGAGTGCTTCGTGTATTGCTAAGCGTCCCTTATAGCCGGTGTTATTACATTCGGTACAACCACTGGCTTCGTAAACTGTGTAGTTTCGCCATTCGGCAATATTAAGATCAAGCGCACTCATCAGCACTTCATCATAATTACTAACCTTTTTTTTGCACTTAGTGCAGAGCTTACGAATCAATCTTTGTGCCACTATTAGATTTATTGCATATGCAATTAAAAATGGTTCAATACCCATCTTAAATAAACGCGCAACTGCGCTGGGAGCATCGTTTGTGTGAAGGGTGGAAAAAGTTAAGTGACCCGTATTTGCAAGTTTAATTGCAACTTCGGCTGTTTCTTTATCTCTCATTTCACCAACTAATACAATATCGGGATCATGTCTTAGAATGGAACGAATCGCCTGTTCAAAATTCATCTTGTAACCAATTTTTAACTGACGCGCTCCTTCTATAACATACTCAACCGGGTCTTCAACTGTTAAAACATTTACCGTTGGATCTATTACCTGGTAGAGTGCAGCCACAAGAGTTGTACTTTTGCCGCTGCCCGTAGGACCGGTTAAAATAACCATGCCCTGTGGTTTGTTGATAGATTTTAAGAAAACATCTTTTGTATATCCGGTTAAACCAAGTTTATCAATATCCTTTATTACTTTTCTATCATCGAGAATACGAATTACAATACTTTCAAATTTGTTTTTAAGCTCGGTGCCTACCATCGGCAGCACGGAAACTCTAAACCGTATAATGTGTCCGTCAATATCCCTTTGGATAAAACCATCCTGGGCTCGTTCTCTTTCAAATCTATCCATTCCTCTCGAACGGTCTTTAACAACTGCAACAACGGCTTCCGGTAAAGTGCCTTCCTGTACATGCCATAGTTGCAAGTTGCCGTCTATGCGAATAACTATTTCAGTGCGGTTACCGGACTTGGGCACAAAGTGGATATCGCTTGCACCTTTTCGCACTCCTTCCAACAATGCGCCTTCCACAAGGTTTATTAACGCACTCTTATTTATTTCGGCGTCAAGTTCTTCTTCGTTTAACGAAGTATCATCATGGTCTAACGCTAGCTCTGTGTCAGATTCTTCCATCATTTTTAGATATACATTTTCGGGAGGAAAAATCATTGAAATTAATTTTTCGTAGTCTTTTTTTCGGATGTATATTACTTCATATTTTTTTGCGTTTAAGCCGAATGCTATTTTAGGAATATTCCTTTCGGTGGGGTCAATTGCTGCAAGAATCAGTTTGTCCTTTATTCGCTCATCGTACATAAAGGGGAGCACTTTATTTTCAAGCATTTGAGCTTTCAATTGCTCACCGGCATTATTGACGGTACTTTTTAAGAAGTCAAGCCTGTTTGATGGAAGGTCCTCAGGATTTGTATCAAGCTCCCTGAAGGCATATAAAATTGCAACTTCGCGAAAAATTGTATCGTGGTCATACTTAAAATCCTGCACCAAAATTTGAGCAAGGTTTCTTTTTATTTTGCTGCTGTCGTTTGCTTTTGCTGCAAGAGCTTTTTCCAGCATCTGCGCATCAATAATACCTTTTTTAAATAACAGGTAACCTATTTTATCGGTCATCTCAAGGTTTGTATCAATCATGTTAAAATACTTTCATAATTTTGATCGATATCAATTTGCTGAACTACGCC
>JAIOIM010000073.1 GCA_019912505.1 Ignavibacteriaceae bacterium | reverse complement strand
TCTTTATTTTGACAAATGGGATTACCATATGGATGTTGAATATCCCGAATAAAAAATAGTCTTTTCAAAGGTTTTGGTTTTACTGCTATGCTTTAATAATTTTGCAACCTATTTCGAGCAAAAAATGAAAATTTATTTAACATTACTTATTGTTTTAATTTTATCCGGCTCTTTTTTTGCACAGAGTCCTAAATTTTTTGACTCGCCATTTGCACTTGGCGGAGGATATACCCCCGGCTGGTATGTGCCAAAAATGGATATCCTAAATTCTGAATTAAAAAATTTTGGCGCCGGTGAACTATCTTCAAACGGGTTTTATGTTTCCGGCGGCGGCGGGTTTGTTTATCTTCCATTTGTTATCCCCGGTCTTCGTGTCGGAGGAATGGGTTTCGGCGGCTCTACATCGGAATCAACAGTTATAAATGGAATAAGTAAAGAAGTAAAATATAGTTTGAGCGGCGGCGGCTTAACAGTAGAATATACATTGCCATTTGTACGCGACATCGGAATTTCCGTCGGTGCGATAATTGGCGGCGGCAGTTTAGAAATTGAGATGAATAAAAACAGCGGCTCGTTTAACTGGAACGTATCGATGAGTGAGTTAAACACATCATCAACCGATGTTAACCGGCGTTTTGCAAATAGCTACTGGATAATTTCTCCAACTCTTAATATTGATGTTCCCGTTTACCGCTTTGTAGCTTTAAGACTTGGCGCAGGTTATCAATTTACTTTTGGCGGTGATTGGGAAGCAGACAATGGTAAACCATTAACCGGCGTTCCTTCAGATATTAGCGGCAAAAGCTTTTTTATTCAATCAGGCATATTTATTGGATTTTTCTCATTCTAGGAGTTTCATGAAAAACATTCTTGTAACAGGTGCATCCGGTTTTATCGGCAGTAATTATTTAAACCATATTCTCGATGAGAGAGATGATTACAATATCATCAACCTGGATAAATTAACCTACGCCGGCAATCTTGAAAATTTAAAACAATCTGAAAATAAAAAGAACTACCATTTTGTTAAAGGGGATATTTGCAACGGCGAGCTTGTCGATTATCTTTTTCAAAAGTTTAATATAAAATATGTAATAAATTTTGCGGCTGAGTCGCATGTAGATCGAAGCATTCTCGGTTCAAAAGTTTTTTACGAGACGAATGTTATCGGCACAAATGTACTTCTTGAAACTGCACGTAGACGCGAGGTTGAAAAATTTTTACAGGTTAGTACTGATGAAGTTTACGGCAGCCTCGGCACCGAAGGTTTATTTACAGAAGAGACACCGATTTCACCCAATAGCCCTTATTCATCAAGTAAAGCCGCGGCTGATATGATGGTGCAGGCTTTTCATCACACATACGGAATGCCAGTTGTAACAACACGCTGTTCTAATAATTATGGACCGTTTCAATTTCCCGAAAAATTAATTCCTTTGGTGATACTCAATTCATTAAGCGGCAAAAAACTTCCTGTATATGGCGATGGAATGAACGTGCGTGATTGGATTTATGTAATAGATCATAACAAAGCAATCGATCTTGTTTTTGAAAAAGGGAGAGTCGGTGAGGTTTATAATATTGGCGCAAGTAATGAAATGCCGAATATTCAAATAATCAAACTTATATTACAGTATCTGAAAAAAAGTGAAGATTTGATTGAATATGTAAAAGACAGACCGGGGCACGACAGACGATACGCAATTGATTCTTCCAAAATACAAAATGAACTCGGCTGGAAACCGGAGTTTAGTTTTGAACAAGCAATCGAGCACACAATTGAATGGTACCTTGAAAATAAGCAGTGGTGGCAGCGGATTATTTCCGGCGACTATTTGAAATACTATAATCTTCAATACAACAAAAGATAAATTCTGATTAAAGAGGCTTTAGAATGAAAAAAATTTTCTTAATAATTTTATTAACGCAAATTATAAATTTTGCGCAAACCACCGAGACGGATACAAAGATAAATTTTTCAGCCGCATACATGATAAGTATTACGGTTGGCGGTTCGTTTATTGTAAATGGTTCATTCCCTGCTTCTATGACTGAGCGGGTTGATCAGTTTGTAACGCGTATTTATAATGAATCAATAGTAAAAATTGAAGCCAGGAAAAGAACAAATATCAATTACCAATATTTTGTTAATGAAGAAATTCTTGGTGAGTTTGCTTTGAGAAACATTGTTTTAAAACATGCAGACGGTACAGAAGAAAAAATTGATCTTGCAAAATTTAGAATAAACGGCGACTATAAAAACAACCCCTATCTTAAGAATGATGATATTCTTGTTTTTCCGGTTTTAGATTTAGACCTTAATTTTATATCGATTGAAGGGGCTGTAAACTCTCCCGGACGGTATCAATATGTTGACGGCGACCATCTTTCCGATATTTTGGAATTAGCACAGGGCATCAATAAAGCATATGAGAATATTGATAAAATTAAAATAAGCCGACTAAGTTATGACGGAGAAAAAGAAGAAATAATTGAAGCTACAGTCAATTCAAATCCTGCGTTACAGGCTGGCGATAGAATTGTTATTGTTGCGGAAGAATCGCAGAAAAAAGATTTCAGAGTAAATATTCTGGGCGAAGTAAAAAAAGTTGGATATGTTCCGATAACAAAAAGCAGCACAACTTTAAGGGAGGTAATAACCAATGCGGGCGGGTTTACTGAAAAAGCCGATTTGGACCGCGCGGAGTTAATTAGAAGTGTTAACGTTTTTAAAAATCCGTTTTTCTCACAAGAATTTGAAAATTTAATGATGTCCCGAATGGCAAACATCTCTATTGAAGACTCCCTCTCTTTTGTGATAGATAATAAACTTAGGTTTGCAAGAGGAAATGGTTTAATAGACTTCGCTAAAATTATGGACAGCACAAGTAGCGAAGGTAATTTTCTTGTTAAAGACGAGGATGTAATTTTTGTTCCTGAAAAAATAAATCTTGTTTATGTTTTTGGTCAAGTCGGAGCCCCTGGCTATGTTAAATATATCCCGGATGAGAATTTTAAGTATTACATTGCAAAAGCCGGAGGAATTGGAGCCACCGCGAGAGGGGAAATATATTTAATAAAGGGACAATCAAGAACCTGGTTAGAAGTTGATGAGGATACAAAAGTAAAGATAGAGCCCGGCGATTATATCTGGGTGCCGAAAGAACCTTTACGAACTTTCGATTATTATGTTTCCCGTTTTGGAAGTTATGTTAGTATCCTCGGCGGTGTTGCAACGGTAATTCTGCTAATTATGCAATTACGTAAATAACAAAAACAACACCCCGGCTTTGCCGCATTAACACGCCGCAATGTGGCTAAAGCCCAAGTTTAGGTGTGCGCTTTAATCCGTTCGCTCAAGCGAACGGTAATGCCAAACAGAAACCGTCACGCGAACTCACCCCCCGTCCCCCTCTCTTAAAAAGCGAGGGGGTGCCGTTATGCGGGGAATCAAGAAACTCTAAATTTCTGCCAAGTTAAAGGAAACAAAAACACAAGCTTGTAATGCTGAGCTTTTACCCTCTCTTTTTAAGAGAGGGCAGGGTGAGTTCCGCTGAAACAATCTGAATAATTTTATTTATGAGTCTGGTCTAAAAAGGTTGTAAACGGTTACACCACGACGCACAGGTGAAACCGTTAAAATTTTGAATGAGATTGCATTAACACCTCGATTAATCGAGGTGTTAATAAAAAAAGAATAAGCTTCTCTCCATTACCGTTCACTTGAGGGAACGGAATTGAAACACAAAAACAACTCCCCGGCTTTAGCCGCATTAATACGCCGCAATGTGGCTAAAGCCCACGTGTGCGCGGTTTCCCTAAATCCGTTCGCTCAAGCGAACGGTATTAAGTTAGAATTCCGTTTGAGAAATTATCAGCAATACAAAAGTATAATCCTCCTCCGGGTTTTTTGTTTTAAATAATAGTTAACGCTTTTCATCCGTTTATTATTATTTTTACACATTAAAATAATTTTTATTGCACATTAAAATTCTGTGCTGCACACCAAGGAGAATATATGGACAATTGGAATTGGGAAACCGATAATCAAGAATATCTAAATAATACAATCAAACGATGCAAAGAAAAAAATATACTTCTTCCAACATTTGAGCAGTTAAAGCATCCCGAGAAAATTCCGGTCTCAATTAAATCTGCGTTGAAGAATATTGAGATGCAGGAACTTCATCCCCTTAATTTGTTCAGAATAAATTGGGCTAATGACCCGGCAACGGGAGAAATAGGTGAAGTTAATTTTTTAGAAATTCCAAAAGAAATTACCGGTGTAAAAGCACGTATCGTTGGATTAGTCGGCAAATTTTTTCCTACCGGCGCACATAAAGTCGGCGCAACATACGGCTGCCTGGCTCCTTATCTTGTAACGGGCAGATTCAATCCTGAATATCATAAAGCTGTTTGGCCATCTACCGGAAACTACTGCCGGGGCGGGGCGTTCAACTCTGCTTTGCTTGCGGTTCACTCGGTTGCAATTTTACCCGAAGAAATGAGTAAAGAGAGATTTGAGTGGCTGAAAGAAATTGGCGCGGAAGTTTACGCTACCTGCGGATGCGAAAGCAACGTAAAAGAAATTTATGATAAATGCCATGAGCTTGAAGCAAAAAGCGATGAGTATTTAATATTCAATCAGTTCGATCAATTCGGCAACTCAATCTGGCATCATGAAATTACAGGTTACTCAATTGAAAAAGTGTTTAACCAAATAAAAGAAAAAAACCAAAGACTTGCAGGTTACACAAGCGCAACAGGTTCAGCCGGTACTATTGCCGCCGGCGATTATCTTCGCAAAATTAATCCTCTTATAAAAGTGCTTGCCTCGGAAGCATTGCAGTGTCCCACGCTTTTAATGAACGGCTACGGCGGACACCGGATTGAAGGAATTGGCGACAAGCATGTGCCGTGGATTCATAATGTTAAAAACACAGATGCCGTAAGCGCGGTAAACGATGAAGACCCGCTCCGTATTTTAAGGTTATTTAATGAAAAAGAAGGCACTGATTTTGTTAAAAAACTTGGCGTTGATAAAGATGTAATTGGTAAACTTTCATATCTCGGAATCTCTTCCATCGGCAATATGCTTAGTTCAATAAAGATGGCTAAATATTATGAGATGAATGAAGATGATGTAATCTTTACAATTTTTACCGACTCGGCGGAAATGTATCAGTCAAGATTAGCCGAAATGAATAAAAATTGGGGCGCGTACAACGATGTGCAGGCTGCAATCGATTGGAACTCAGTTGTAAAAAATCAAGCTATTAATTACTTCAAAGAATTTTCATACTACGATAAAAAAGCTGTTCACAATTTAAAATACTTTACGTGGGTAGAACAGCAGGGAAAAGATGTTGACGAACTTAATGCACAGTGGTATGATGAAAATTACTGGGAAGAAAAATTTTCTGTAGTTCCCCTTTGGGATGAACTGATAAATAAGTTTAACAAAGAAGTCGGCATAAAAATATAATGTGAATTGATGAAAAATCTTAAAAATATTTTTATAAATACACGCGATAATTTTGTTAGATTAGCCGAAATTCATTTTACGGATAAGATAGCCGAAATAAAATTTGCCGAGACCGATGAGATTCATTGGGAACAAATAAATTCGATAGATAAATTAACGGACTATATTAAACCCCTATTTCCCGGCGATGCTCTTATTTCTGCAGAAATTTTGGATGGTAATTTTATGCTCGCAATGCCGGGGGCAATCGATCCGCATGTTCACTTCAATACGCCCGGTTTTGAATTTCGTGAGGATTTTGAACATGCTTCGCTTGCTGCAGCTTGCGGCGGTGTTACTACAATTATAGATATGCCCTGTACATCAATTCCGCCGGTTACTAATAAAGAAAATTTTAACCTAAAACTTGAAGCCCTGCATGGAAAAAGTTTTATCGATTTTGCACTATGGGGCGGGATTGGCGGAGACGACCTAAACAGCCAGAAAAATATTGAGACACAAATTTTCGATCTTGCTGAAAATGGAGTGGCTGGATTCAAAGTATACGCCATATCGGGGATGCCGGTATTTAAAGACCTTTCATACGAACAAATTGAAACCGTTGCTAAAATAGTTAAGCAAACGGGCAAACCTCTTGCGGTACACGCAGAGGACAAACAGATAGTTCAATTGATACAGCAGCAGCGTATAAAAAACGGTGCAAACTCGTGGCGTGATTATACCGATTCGCGAAGTGTTGAAGCCGAAGCAAAGTCGATTAAACAGCTTGCGGAAATTGCCGAGCGTACCGGTTGTAAAATTCATATTGTTCATCTCAGTTCAAAAAAAGGTATGGAGATAGTCTCCGCATACCGTAAACTCGGAGTAAATATTTCAGCTGAAACATGCCCTCATTTTTTACAGTTTACCCAAAAGGATTTTGAGAAACCTGCAATTAGAAATTTTCTAAAAACCGCGCCGCCGGTAAAAAATAAAGAAGACAAAGAATTTTTATGGTATGCGCTTTCACAAAATGAAATTGAGTTTGTAACTACAGATCATGCGGGATGCGATCCGGCGGTAGAAAAAAGTTCGGGTAATTTTTGGGAAGTTTACGGCGGCATTCCGTCTGTTGAACATAGAGTCCCGTTTTTGTTTAGCGAAGGATTTGTAAAACAAAAATTATCATTGGAGCAAACTATAAATTTCTTATCTACAAATGCCGCCAAGTTTTTTCAAATTGAAAATAAAGGCAAACTGCAAAGCGGCTTCGATGCAGATATTGCATTGATAAATCTTTGGGAGTCCGAAATAATTACGCACGAGAAAATGCACAGCAAAGGGAAGTACACTCCTTTTGAAGGAATAAGATTTAATGCAGCGGTTGAAAAAACTTATTTGCGCGGAGAGATTATCTATTCGAGGGATGATAATTTTTGCGGAAAAATAGGTGCCGGAAAATTTATGAGCTGCAGCAGGTAAAAAATGAAAACGATAATTTCAAACGCGTGGATATGCAGTATTAAAGGAAACAGCGTTCAGCCGGTTTTCGGTAATTTGATTTTAGATAATGGGAAAATTGTTGAAATAGAAAAAACTAAGTTTGAAGAATTTCAAAAATCGGGCAATGACAAAGAGAAAAATGTTTATGATGCAGCCGGAAGAGTGATAACCATTCCTAATGTAAATTTTCACGAGCACATCTATTCCCGGTTGTCAAAGGGACTTCAAATAAACGGCGACACAGATTCGTTTTATAACATACTCAATAATCTGTGGTGGAAACTAGATCGCTCACTTGACCGGCAGATGGTTGAAGCTTCGGCACAAATGGCTTCTGCCGAATCAATAAAAAATGGCGTAACCTATCTTTTCGATCATCATTCATCTCCCGATTTTGCCGAAGGAAGTTTAGAAAGAATTGCGGGAGTTTTGAAAAAAAATAAACTGCGCGGTGTTCTCTGTTTCGAAACAACAGATAGAAACGGCACAGCCCTGTCGCAAAAAGGAATGGATGAGAATATCAATTTTAATCGGCACGGGGTTGATGAAAACATAAAAAATATGTTTGGTTTTCATGCTTCATTTACGGTGGATGATTCAACTTTTAAAAAAGCAGCCGATTTTGTAAATGGGAATGATATCGGTATTCATATTCATCTCTGCGAAGCCGAGGCAGACAGAGAAATTAGCAAAAGCAGGTTCGGTAAACTGCCGCTGCAGCGGTTAATCGATAATAATTTATTGAACTCGAAAAGTATACTTTCTCATTCAATTCATTTAACGGCGAAGGAATATAAGAAGATCGAAAGTTCAGGCAGCGCAATTGCGATTAACCCCGAATCAAATTTAAACAACGCTGTTGGAATAAATAATTTCAAACTCATTCCCGATTCCGTCCCGCTGCTTTGC
>JAIOIM010000676.1 GCA_019912505.1 Ignavibacteriaceae bacterium | reverse complement strand
ATAAAGAACAGGAGCGGTGTAACCGGTTATACCAGGATCGAAATAAATTGCATCAGTTGGTATGTCTATTGAGTGAGTCTCTACCAATGATGGGCCTGTACAAAGAAATTGTTTAAAATTAACTATCTCCCACTGTTTACCGCTTACAGGTTCAAAACCTTCTGCAAAACCTACTGCATATTTTTTGAAAAAAGTTGAACCATCTACGAGATGAAAAACGCCGCGCCAAGTGCCAGTGGCTTGAGCTGGGCCGGAATTACCGCCAACAATACGAATTGAATTAATAATTAAACGAATACCATAACAATCAAAAGGAATTACATTAACCAGCATATTAGTAGTATCGATTGTAAAGCCATCATCATTACCAAAATCGCACCATCCCATTGTGCCAATTGCACCTCCATCGCCGCCTTCTTCCTCCGATGCTTTAGCCAACACAATTTTATCCCAATAACAGAAACCAGCTTGATTCCAAGCTTTTGAAAAATCACATTGGTTAAGCGAATAAAGAACACTTCTACCTACAGAATCGAAACGAATTCTGCGTTTTACTTTAATTATAACTTGGTCATTGCTTCGTATTGGATTAACGGTGCCATTTCTTACATAAGCTGCATAAGGAGTATCAGCGGTATTTATAAACTCACCTACCCATATAAGTCTAATAACGCCGTTTAAATGTCTAAACGCAACTTCATCTTCTAAATACACTCCTGGGTGCATTAGTATTATAACATGAATCCCTTTAAGGTCAAAAGGAATCATTTGCTGAGCAGAAAATAATGTTTTCTTTGCTGTAGCCCATGTTAGACCATCATTTGCATCATCCCCATATTCAGCGTCAAGATGTATTCTTAATGTATCTAAAGAATTGCTGCCCCAAACTTTTACTAATTGATCAGTGGGAAACTGCTGAACGTTTGTGAGGTTAACATTTTTATGTTTTAATAATTCTTCAATTTTGCGCATTTAATTTTCTCCTTATTTTAAGAGAACACGAATAAGTTCATCGGCGCCGGAGGCGTCGTCTAAGGCGTAGCCATTTATCTCACCGGCGCTGAATGTTACAGCTTTACCGGCGGCATCTGATTCGACTGCATCACCGGAAGAAACAGCATCGCCGGATAAAATTAGTGCGATGCCGACAGTGCCAACAGGCACTTGCTCATCTGCAAGGGAATCATCGTTAACTACACCAAGGGCTTTTGCACCGGCAGAGCAGAGAGCACCATCAAAGCCGATAAATAGGTTTTTAGCAATATCTGCTGCGGCAGTGATTGAGGTGATTAGGGTTAGTTGTTCGGTTTTCATGGACACTCCGTTTTAAGTAGAAAGTAGAAAGTATAAAGTAAAAAGGGTTCGCGCAGATCCGTTAGCTAACGGACGCTGATTTGCGCAGATGAAAAAATGTTTTAGAATATTCATGTTAGGATATCTCCGCCTTGGGAATTGGAACATAGAGAGATTACACCTTCGGGATCGGCGAATCGGTGAAATGTTACAAAGGCGATCCATTCGGATGGAACAAAATTTTCGATAGTTACGCCAAGATGAACAAGCGGATTAAAAAGAGACTGACCGGATACGCGTGTGTTATCTTCATCAATACGAGAATAGATTGCTGTGCAGTCTCTTTTAACAAGTGTTATAATAACTGAATCAGTATCGAGAGCTTTGCCGGTTAATGTGGCTGAAAAAGTTACGGTTAGTTGTTCGTATTCTTCTGACCAAATAAAGTCTTCTACATCGAGACTGCCGGGAAGTGAACCTTTTGAAACAATACAATCGCTGTTAAATTTATTATCAATATCGAGCAGGGGTAAATTGGAATTTATAAATTCCGTCTGCCAACGAACAAGAGGAGATGCTTCCGGGAAAAGAAACGGCGTTACATTTAGTTGCCGATCAGATGCAAGCTTAGCGAGCAGGCGGAGGATGTTGTATTTTATGTAAGTTAGATTACTCATAATGTATTTACTAATTATTTATGTATAGCGTACAAGAAGTCAATAAGTCAATAGTCAATAAGTCAATAGTCAATGGTCAATGGTCAATGGTTAATAGTCAATAGTCAATGGTTAATGGTCAATTTTTCTTGGGGCGACCACGGTCGCGTTTTGTGTTTAGACTAATTGGTTTTTCCGGAATTGTTTTAACGGGACCGGAAACGGGTTCAAGATATTCTTTAAGTGAAGGTTCAAAGAAATCTACTATAGAGCCTTCGGGATATATTCTTTTGTTTTTGTAAATATCCGATTTAACGACTTTGAAATATTTCTGCTTTGGCTGAGGGTTATTCAGTTCATCGGGAACGGGATATTTTATGTTTTTACTGTTTTGTTGCATGGTTGAATCAATTCTTTAATTGATGTATTGTTAATGC
>JAIOIM010000675.1 GCA_019912505.1 Ignavibacteriaceae bacterium | reverse complement strand
GTCTTTGTATGTGCAAAGATAAGCACTGATAGTATATAATCGACAATTATTTATAATAATTTAGAACAATTTTAATGCTATTTTTGATAAGCTGTTTAAAAATAATTGAGGAAAATATGCAAAAAATAATAGTTGCAGTCATAATTTTGTTAAGCGCCGCAGCGTTTAACGGTTATGCACAAAATAATATAAAATTTACCGAATACAATCTTAAAAACGGGCTGCATGTAATATTGCAAAAAGACAACACAACTCCGATTGTTGCCGTTACCGTAATGTACCATGTAGGCTCGAAAAATGAAGAGGCAAGCAGAACCGGTTTTGCCCATTTTTTTGAACATTTAATGTTTGAAGGTTCACCGAATATTGAACGTGGTGAGTACTTTAAAATAGTTCAACATGCCGGGGGTGAATTGAACGCCAATACATCATTTGACAGAACATTTTATTATGAAATTTTTCCGTCAAACCAGCTCGAGCTTGGGTTGTGGCTTGAATCGGAAAGAATGCTTCACTTAAAAGTAGACAGCGTTGGAGTTGAAACTCAAAGAAAAGTTGTAAAAGAAGAACGGAGCCAGTCACTCGATAATCAGCCTTACGGAAGATTATGGGAAGAAACTTTTAAACGTGCATTTACTGTTCACCCATACAATTGGATGCCGATAGGTTCAGCGCAATATATCGACAAGGCTACTATAAGCGAGTTTATGGATTTTTACAAAACTTATTATGTGCCTAATAACGCCGTGCTCTCAATAGCCGGCGATATTGATATAAATGATACCAAAGAACTTGTAGAAAAATATTTTGCTGATATTCCAGTCGGGACAAAAGAGCTTTATCGTCCGGATGCTGTTGAACCAGAAAAAACCGGTGAAGTAAAAGATACGGTTTATGATAATGTACAGTTGCCGGCAATTGTCCACGCTTATCATATTCCCGCAATGGGTACCGAAGATTATTATGCAATTGAAATGCTGACAACCTTGCTTTCGGGTGGACAGAGCAGTAAGCTTTATAAAACACTCATCGATGTAGAACAAAAAGCTCTCTTTGTCGGTGCCTTTCCTGCCGGTTTAGAAGACCCCGGACTGTTTGTAACAGTGGGCATTGCAAATGCAGGTGTGGATGCAAGCGCACTTGATGAATCAATTGACGAAATAATTGCAGATACAAGAAATAATTTAATTAGCGAAACCGAGTATCAGAAGCTTCAAAACCAGGTTGAAAGCTCGTTTGTAAACAGCAACAACACTGCTGCGGGTATTGCCGAAAACCTTGCTAATTATTTTATGTTTTACCACGATACAAATTTAATTAATACAGAGCTTGACCGTTATATGAAGGTAACCCGCGAAGATATAAAACGGGCGGCGAATAAATATCTTGTTAAAAAAAACAGGCTCGTCCTATATTATCTGCCGAATTCGTTAAACCAAAACGGAGAGGAAAAATAAGATGAAAAAATTATTAATTATTCTTTTACTTTTGCCCATAATTTTGTTTGCACAGGTAGACCGCAGTAAAATGCCGAAACCGGGCGCTGCACCGACAATTAAAATTGCAGACTATGAATCATTTGAATTGAATAACGGATTAAAAGTATTTGTAATTGAAAACCATAAACTTCCGGTTGTTTCATTTTCCCTCGTTTTCGATAGAGACGCTTTGAAAGAAAATAACGCTTCCGGTTATATTTCGGCAGCCGGTGAATTGTTAAGAACAGGAACAAAAACAAGAACCAAAGATCAAATTGATGAAGAGATTGATTTTATCGGCGCATCGTTAAACGCATCATCAACAAGCGTTTTTGCGTCATCTTTAAAAAAGCATGCAGACACCCTTCTAACTTTGATGAGCGATATTGTGTTGAACGCCGAGTTCACCCAAAATCAGCTTGATAAAATTATACTTCGTATGAAATCAGACCTGGCAATTGGGAAAGATGATCCGAGTACAATAGCATCGAACGTAAGAAAAGTTTTACTTTACGGAAAAGATCACCCTTACGGTGAACTTGCTACCGAAGAAACAATCGACAATATAACACTCGATAAATGCAGCGAATATTATAAGAAGTATTTTAAACCCAACATTGCGTACCTTGCAGTAGTAGGAGATATTTCAATAGACGAAGCAAAACCAATTATTAAAAAATATTTTGGATCATGGGAAAGAGGAGACGTCCCACGGTTTATTTATGATATTCCAAAATCACCCACCGGTGTAAATGTTGCAATTGTCGATCGTCCGAACGCTGTTCAATCTGTTATTAATGTATGCTATCCGGTTCAATTAAAAATAGGCGACCCGGATGATATAAAAGCAAAAGTAACCAATACAATTCTTGGCGGCGGCGTATTCAGGTTGTTTAATAATCTCCGTGAAAAACACTCCTACACATACGGTGCATATTCTACACTTGCTAACGATAGACTGACCGGCTACTTTAATGCTTCCGCAGATGTAAGAAATGAAGTTACGGACAGTGCAGTAACAGAAATCTTTTACGAAATGAATAGAATAAATAATGAAGCCGTACCGGAAGAAGAACTGCAGGGTGTAAAAAATTATTTAACCGGTAATTTTGTTATGGCATTAGAATCACCCCAAACAGTTGCCGGTTTTGCCATTAATACTGCGCGTTACAATTTACCGAAAGATTATTATGCAACATATCTGCAAAAAGTTGCTGATGTAACCGTGCCGGATATAAAAGAAGAAGCACAAAAATATATCCACGCGGATAATAATTACATTTTAATTGTCGGCAATGCAGACCAGATAAAGGAAAATTTATCCAAGTTTGGTGCGGTTCAATTTTACGACCGTTTCGGAAATAGCATTGATACTTCCTCAATTGATTTGGGAGTTGAGGGAGTTTCGGCGGAACAGATAATTGAAAACTATATTACCGCTATTGGCGGGCGCGAAAAACTTGCGGCGGTAAATGACAGGATAACCGAAATGAGCGGAAAGGTTCAGAGTTTCGATGTTAAAATGACCGTGTACCAAAAAGTCCCCGATTTACTAAGACAGGATATTAGTGCCGGTCCAATGAACCAGGAAGTTATTTTCAACGGCTCAGAGGGTGTGATGAAAGCATCCGGGCAGGAAATAAAAATTACGGGGCAGGAGCTTGAAAAACTAAAGTACGAAGCTTCTCTTGGTTTGCTTCTAAAGTTAGACGAATACGGTGTAAAAGTAAAATTAACCGGCTCATCCAAAGTTGACGGAAAAGATTCCTATCAGTTGGAAATGATTTTCCCCGGCGGTACAAAATGGATTCAGTATTACGACAAGGAAACAGGTTTTAAACTAAAAGATGAAAAAAATATTACTACCGCTCAGGGAACTTTTACACAGGAAACTCTATTTACGGATTATAGAGATGTTGATGGTTTAAAATTTCCTTTTATATTAAAACAGACCCTTGGCGCTCAAACTGTTGAGTTTGTAATTAGCTCTATAAAAATTAATTCGGGTGTCGGCAGCGAGAAGTTTGAGATAAAATAAAAACACCTTTTTAGATTTTAAACTTTGGTATGGTCTAAAAAGGTTGTAAACGGTTACGCCACGGCGTACAGGTGAAACCGTTTTTGATTCCCTGTCTTTTCTCATTAACCCACGACTTAAGTCGTGGGTTAATAACAACCTAATATTATATAAAACCGTTTCTCTGTAAGAGTCCATTGGACAACGGTTTTTCTTTAAGCCGATAACCATAGGGTCAACTTGAGTAAGTTATTCCAGTTTTCTTAAATTTGTCCACGCAAAAAATATAATTTAAGGAAGCAATGAATAGGAATTACTCTGTAATAGTTTTCGATCTCGGAAATGTTCTCATCCCGTTTGATTATAGCATAGCTGTGGATAAGCTGAACAAAATTGAATCCGGTCTCGGTGATAACTTTATAAAATTGTATAAAGATAATTATCATCTCCATCGTGCATTTGAGCGTGGTGATATGAGCGAGCATGAGTTTATAGATTCAATGTTAAAACTTGTTGATTATAAAATTGATGCCGAAACCTTTTGTGAATATTATTCAAAAATATTTGCAGTTAACGAAGATGTTGCGGCACTGCTTCCAGTACTGAAGCAGAAGTATACAGTAGTGTTGTTGTCTAATTCAAACTCTATTCATCAGAAGTATGGATACAGGCATTACGAATTTTTTAAGCATTTTGATAAGTTGTTTTTATCGCACGAAGTAAACGCCGTTAAGCCGGAAGAAAAAATTTACAGGACTGTGGAAGCATATACAAAAAAACCATCCGATGAACATATTTTTATCGATGATGTTGAAGAGTATACCACCGGTGCAAAAAAGATTGGGT
>JAIOIM010000072.1 GCA_019912505.1 Ignavibacteriaceae bacterium | reverse complement strand
GATCCCATTGTAATAAAACACCGGGATGATGCATAAATGTAACCTGTGTAGCCGTTAAGTTAGCCGGCGGATCTGGCTGAGCAAATAATTGAACAAAGCCGGATAAAACAAACATAGCCGCTAAAATAAACACGAACCGATTTTTCATATTTCCTCCAATAGTGTTATACCTAAGTTGCACAAATCTAGTATCTAAGTCAAATAGATAATTGATTTATTTATTGTTTCGACAAAAAAAACAATTACCCGGTTTAAATTGTAATAAAAGAATCAATCATCTTGAATTTTGATAATGCAATATTTAGTTTGCATATAACATTGTGGGCATTTTAATATTAATTTTGTAACAACACCGGACATTTTATGAAAAAATTAATACTTCTTTTAACTGTCTTTTCATCTGTCGTTTATTCTCAATCGGCAAACGATGAAGTTGTCCCCGTTCGCCAGCTTATTCCTGATATAGCTTTCAATTTAAAATACAACACCATCGATAATTTTACTTCACAAAAACTTTACACAATTGATGAAGCTTATTTAGCCATCGATGCGATAAAAAAACTTAAAATTGTTCAGGACAGCCTAAAAAAAATTATTAGTTATGATGGAATAAGTTATCCCGATGGTATCGGTTTAATGATTTATGATGGTTACCGCCCCAGAGCAGTTCAATATTTAATGTGGGAAATATTTCCAAACTCAACATACGTTGCCGATCCAACAAGCGGTTCGGTGCATAATAGGGGCGGTGCTGTTGATTTAACTTTGATAAATCTTGCAACCAGGCAGGAACTTCCGATGCCGACTGAGTTTGATTTTTTCGGTACCGAAGCAAGCCATTCTTACAACAATTTACCTGCGAACATTCTTGCAAACCGCGCGCTTTTAAAAAATATGATGGTTAACATTGGCGGGTTTGCTCTTTACGAAGCTGAGTGGTGGCATTACACCATTAGTTCGTCAGGTTTACCGCTATTAGATTTTCAAATGAAATGAGGAAAACAATGAAAAAGATATTTTTGCTTCTCGTTTTATGTTCCTTTTTTACACAAGCTCAAAACGAATTTTTAGTAAATACATATCAGGACACTGTACAGCGCAGCCCTGTTATAGCAAAAGATGGTTCGGGAAATTATGTTGTTGTATGGCAGTCTTTAAATCAGGCATCATCAAACTCAGGGTATGACATTTATTTGCAGTTGTATAATGCTTCCGATCAGAAAGTCGGCGGAGAAATTTTGGTTAATCAAATATCGACGGGGATACAGGAAAAACCGTCAGTTGCAATGAGTGAGTCGGGTAAAGTACTCGTTGCTTGGTCATCATATATAAGCAATCAAAATTCTTCCGATATATTTGCTCGATTATTTCAACTTAATGTTGCAGCAACAAATGAATTATTAGTAAACAGCACTACAATAAATGCTCAAACAGATCCTGCAGTAGCAGTAAATAACTCAGGCGATTTTGTTATTACATGGGCTTCGTGGGATCAGGACGGCGGGGACCGCGGTGTTTATAGGAGGAAGTTTTCATCGTCAGGAATTATTTTAACAAATGAAATTCTCGTAAACCAAACGACAGCATATAGCCAGGCAAAACCGAGAATAAAATATTTTACAGACGACAGGTACATCATTGTTTGGGAATCGTTCAGGCAGGATGGTGACGGTTACGGAGTTTACGGCAGAATATTTAATTCAGATGATTCCCCGGTAACAAACGAATTTCAAATAAACACAAATACTATTGATTACCAATGGTTTGCAGATGTAGAAACTTTTGATGACAATTCATTTGTTGTTGTCTGGTGTAGTTGGGAACAGGATGGTTACGACGGCGGAATCTACTTCCAGCGGTTTAACTCCTCCGGTGCAAAAGTCGGTAATGAAACTCTTGTAAATAAATCCACATCATATTATCAATGGCTTCCTAAAGTAAAAAAACTTGTGGGTAATAAATTTGCGGTTGTTTGGTCGAGTTGGAAACAGGACGGCAGCCGTGAAGGTGTTTACACAATTTTTATTGATGAAAATAATAAAGCCTACACTTTTGAAACCCAGGTAAATCAATATGGGTTTTCATTTCAGTGGGAGCCCGATTTCATTGTAAAAAATAATAATGAAATTTTAGCTGTTTGGGCAAGCTGGCAGCAGTTTAACAAAGATTATGATATTTTAGCAAGACGAATAAGACCGGAAGTTCCGCAAGGCGTAATAAGTTCATCAACAGTTCAGCATATATCAGGCAAAACAAGCGGAAGAGTATTTGCGCATGTTGTTGATTCAACCGCGCTAAACGGGCACACTTACCAGGTAACATTTGATACCACAACATCAAACGAAATGTTATTTGCAAACATAACTGATATAACGACCTCGCAATCTAAAATACAAAACTTCCCGGTTGACAGAGGCAAAGGAATAATATATACAACACCTGTGTTCGATGGACTGGCGGTTGAAATATTCCCTGAATACAAATTAGAAATAAACGGCGATGGGTCTTATTTTATAAATCACTCAGGTTCCAACCTGATGTTTGCTTATGGAATTCCAAGTGCAGGACAAAAATTAATTGCGCCGATTGATGTAGCTTTAATTTGGGGAAGCACTGCAACTGTTGCCGGCGGCGCTTATGCAAATCCATCCGATACTGCTTTGAGCACTACAGGTCAGCCGGTTGTAATTGTTCCTTTTAACGCAAAAAATATTACTGATAATACAAAAGTAAAGATGCTTGTAAAAGAAAATACAGGAACAATAAACAATAGATGGGATGCCGGTGAAACAGTTGTGTTTTTAACGCCCTCGCCATACAGCCAGAGCAGCTTTAATACGCATGCTCAGATTGCAACAACAATTCCTTCGGGCGCGTTTGTTATGCCTAATGAAGGGGACACTAATATAGTATTAACACGTAGACCGATTACACCGGATGATAAATTTAATTTTGTTGCGTTAAAAAGTTTAATTGTAAGTGGACAAAAAGATGAAATTAATTCACCTTATACATTTTGTGTGCTGCCGAATTATCCTAACCCGTTTAATCCATCGACTACAATAAAGTTTTCAATTCCTTACAGTGGAAAAGTAAAAGTGGTTGTTTATGATATTCTCGGAAGGTTGGTAACTGTGTTAGCCGAAGGTGTATTTACCGAAGGATTTCACAGGTTAATATTTAATGCAAACTCCTTCGCATCCGGCGCCTATATTTATTCAGTACAATTTAATAATAAAATAAGTGCTCATAAAATGTTGTTGCTTAAATAAAAGCGATGTTGTTTATTTGCGGGGGATATCCTTCGATTAAATTAAATGGCTTTATCAAAAGTGTAATACTCCGGCATTGAGCCCGGTCTAATGATTGCTGGAGTAGTAACTTCGACACTTCTGTAAACTTAGTAACGCGCAGGCTCAGTTAACGAAAAATTTTACGTTTGAGGCTGCCATTAATTAAGAGATGACCTGGTTTTACTATCGATAAATATTTGCTCATACTTACGGACATTTGCCTAAAGAAGATCAGCACTCTAATGGAATACTTTTTTTGTGAATCATTCAAATAATTCAAATCAAGATCTAAATAGTTCGGAGCCAAAAATTCCGATTGAGGGGTATAGTTTTAAATGGTGGAACCAGATAAAATTTACCCAGATTTTTACAGCACTAAAATATCCTAATTACAGGTTGTGGTTTTGGGGACAATTAATCTCTTTGTTCGGTAGCTGGATGCAGACGACAGCTCTCGGTTTTTTAATTTTTGAACTTACCCATTCGCCGATTTATCTCGGGTTCCTTGGTTTTGCATTCGGCATACCTACATGGATTTTTATGTTGTACGGGGGTGTAATTGCAGACCGAATTTCAAAACGGACACTCTTAATAATTACTCAAAGCGCGATGATGTTTTTTGCTTTGGTTTTAGCACTGCTTACATTTCTCGGTGCAATTCAGCCCTGGCAGTTAATAACAATAGCGTTTATACTTGGTATTGCAAACGCATTTGATGCACCTGCAAGACAGGCATTTGTACTCGATATGGTTGATAGAGAATCGTTGACAAATGCAATTGCATTAAACTCAACAATGTTTAATTCAGCCACTGCGTTAGGTCCGGCTGCGGGCGGAATTATTTACGCATTATTTGGACCAGCATGGTGTTTTACAATAAACAGTATTTCATTTCTTGCGGTTATACTTTCACTCTCGCGTATGAAGTTAAAACCGGTTGCTGCAAGCACTAAAAAAAGTTCAACAATAAAAGATTTAGTCGAGGGGATGAAATTTGTAATTCATCATAAAATAATAAGAACTATAATTTTGATGGTAGCAATGACTACAATTTTTGGTATCTCTTATGTTACGCTTCTTCCGGCATGGGCTGTAAAAATATTGCATGGCGATGCGACGACAAACGGACTACTTCAATCAGCACGGGGTGTCGGTGCTCTACTTGGTGCTTTGTTTATTGCTTCGTTAGGCAAGTTTAGGTTTAAAGGTATGCTTCTTACAATCGGTTCTTTTACGTTCCCGATTTTTGTAATTGTTTTTTCTTTTATGGGTTCTACGCATTATTCGTTACTTTCACTTGTTGGTGTTGGAATATCGATGATGTTTATATTTAATATGGCAAACTCCATAATTCAATTATTAGTGCCGGATGAACTGCGTGGCAGAATAATGGGGATTTAC
>JAIOIM010000674.1 GCA_019912505.1 Ignavibacteriaceae bacterium | reverse complement strand
GTATATAACATGTAATATCGCCGCCGCCGAATACCATTCCGAAACTGTTGTTATAAACTTCGTTATAAGCTATCTCGGATGATGATGAAGAGCCGCCGAGCAGAGCAGAAATACTTATGCCGCCGGTTTTAATAAACATACCACCGTGAACAACATTATATTTTATTGAGGGTGAATTATTCCCCTGTGTTCCAACACTTACCTGGTTTTTGGGCGATGTATTTTGCGAGTTGTTATTATAAAACTCATTGTATTCTATTACGGGTGAAGAACCGGTTGTTAAAGTAATGCCGTATTCATAACATCTTTCCACTTTGTTGTGTGTGAAGATTGGGTTAGATGAAGATGAAAGAGTTCCGCCTCTTCTGCATTTATAAACATAATTGTTGGTAAAGGTAGGACTGGCGCCAATGCATCTCATAGCATAATACGCATACTCTATATGTGCATAGCTTATTATACATGCAGAATCCACCGAGGTATCGTTAAAACGAAATCCATCATAAGCCGCTCCTGTTGTATCGTTTGAAGTAGAGGTGAAAAAAATTGAATCGGCAGCAGTTCCGACCGCAAGGAATTTTCCGTTTACTTCAAAACCCGAAGTTGAACCTGTAAATGTAACCGTGGTTCCCGGCTGAATGAAAACTCTATCGTTTACCGATACCTTAACTTTATTGCTTACTGCAAAATTAGGAGCGGTACCCGTTACTACACCGCCGGAGTTTGCTACAAGGTCGGTTAATGACCAGTTAACGCCTGTATCAGGCGTTGTGTATTGAGCAAAAACCAAATTGGTTATTGCTGTAAAAAATAAAATCAGTATAATTTTTTTCATCATGTTCCTTTTTTAATTTATTGATACCCTGTTGGGCAGTTCGTTTTTATCGTCCGGTTTTATGGGAAAGTGAGTTGTTAAGATATCCCCAACCTTTTCAACCGCGCTAATAATGCCTCCGCAGAAGTTTCCTTTTACAAACATCTGCTGCATCTCATCAGTTATATTGTTCCACGTATCGGTAGAAACTTTTTCATTTATACCTTTATCTGCCAGGATATAAAATCCGCGTTTTTCAAGAAAAACAAAAATTAATATGCCTGTTTTATCTCTTGTGTTATCAACACCCAGACGAAAAAACTCAGTCTCGGCAAGATGTTTTAAAGTTTTTTTCTTCTCATTCCACGATGTTTTTTCTTTTATACTCACGCATATTTCGCCGGCTGTGTTTTTTTCTTTTTCACGAACCTTATTCGATATCCGGAGAAGTTCATCATCGTCAAAAAAACTATATATCAG
>JAIOIM010000673.1 GCA_019912505.1 Ignavibacteriaceae bacterium | reverse complement strand
CGACTATACAACGGCAATCATCATCATAGCTATAATAACTTTAATTTATACTTATACCGGCGGTGTAAAAGGGGTAATTTGGGTTGATGTTGTTTTAATGTTCATTTATCTCGGCGGAGCTATAATTGCCGCAATATTCCTGGTTCATCTTTTACCCGATGGATGGAACAGCGTTGTTGCTGCTGCAAGTGACGGCAACAAATTTAATATTATTAACTTAGGTTTTGATAAAGGTATTGCCGGATTTTTTGCCGACCCTTACACGCTAATAGGGGGACTGCTTGGCGGCGCATTTTTATCGATGGCTTCTCACGGCACCGATCAGTTAATTGTGCAGCGGTTGTTAACCACAAAAACTTTGAAGGACAGCCGTAAAGCAATTATAGGCAGCGGTATAATTGTAATAATACAGTTTGCTTTGTTTTTAGTAGTCGGTGTTATGCTTTACGCTTACTACGGACAGCTGAGCGTAAAGCCGATGAAATTTTCCCGATGTTTATTATAAATGTATTGCCTCCCGGTATAACCGGAATTATTATTGCGGGATTATTTGCCGCCGCAATGTCAACGCTTGCCGGGTCTATGAGTTCGCTTTCATCATCAACTATGATGGATTTATATCTTCCGTTTTTCGGAAAAAATATTGACGACAAAAAACAGCTAAAAGTTTCACGTATGTTTACAATAATGTGGGCAGCACTGCTCGTGGGTTCGGCTATATTTTTTAAAGAATCTTCGCAGGCAGTTGTGGTTATTGCTTTGAGTATTGCATCATTCACATACGGCGGATTGCTTGGCACATTTTTACTTGGCGTAATAAATAAAAAAGCCAGGCAGGAAGATGCCTTAGCCGGTTTTGTTGCAGGCATATTTATTATGATTACTGTAATATCATTAGAACTTGTAGCCTGGACGTGGTTTACGCTTGTGGGTGTAATTGCAACTTTAATTGTCGGCAGTTTGCTAACCGCACTTTCGGATAGAGAAAAAACCGACTGACATTTTTTGTTATAAAATAAACTGGTTTTAACTTTATGACTAATAGAAAAAAACCACCATTCTATATAATTATGATTTATTCATGAACCGCTTCATTTATACGTTTAGTTTTTCCATCACAGATATAGGAATTTCTTTATGCATCTAATGTATAAAAACATTTTGTTTTTTTCTTTTCTGCTTTTCGTATCGCTTCCGGTTTTTCCGCAAACTTTTTCTGTTGCTGCCGGTGGTGACTTAGTCAGCCGCTACATCTGGCGCGGAATAAATGTAAATGACGCCGTAAATATTCAACCTTCTTTATCTGTCAGTTATTGTAATCTCACTTTAGGAGTTTGGGGTTCTTACAGCCTTAACAGTAATAACACGGCAGATGATAATTATGCTTTCAGCCAGGAAGTTGATACATGGCTTAGTTATAAAATAGATGCCGGTAATGATGCATCGGTTACGGCAATATTAACCGATTATTATTACGCGCACGCAGGCATAAAGTGGGGAAACTTTAACAATTACAATGATGCCAATGGACCTGGCGCCCATTTAATTGAAGCTGGAATAATCTTAACCGGCACAAAATCATTCCCCCTTATTTTATCCGGCTATTATAATTTTTACAACGATGCCGGAAACAATGCCTATTTCGAGATCGCGTATCCTTTCGATGTTAATAATGTTGGGTTAACTGTTTTTGCCGGCGCGGCAGGCGGTAGTAAAGTCACCCCCGGTTTTTACGGCACCGATAAATTTAATGTAATAAATTTGGGTGTAAAGGCAGCTAAATCGGTTAAGATAACCGATGAATACGCTTTGCCGGTTTCTGTTTCTTTTATTGCAAACCCTCGCGCAGAAATTGTCTATGTAGTATTCGGTATAAGTTTGTAGATTTCGAAAATAAATTTGTTTGTCGATGGCAATTTGGTTCTTCTTTGTTTGCTTGCGGCTTATTCTTAATCACCCCGCCTGTGTTAACAGCTTGTAAGTTATTTTTTATAATTATATTTTTATTCCAAGTTTGATTTTAAATCAACACTACTCTTATTTAGGTTAAAAAATGAATACGCAATTATTAAATATTTTAGAATTACCGGATTTTACCCGCCTAACAAGTTATGTATTAACTGATTCTAATTTAGAGACACAGAGTAAACAAGTTGTAAAAGGAGTTAAGGAGATATTCAGCGCAGATGCCTGTATAATCCGCATACTTAAAAAGGATAAATTATTTGTTCTCGCCAGCAATGGAGTAAAAGCCGAAAACCTGCTTCCCATTCTCCCATCTAACAAAGGGCTTGCCCAAAAAATGTTAAGCAACGATAAGCCAGTAAAGGTTTTTGATGTTGACGCTGATCCAATTACTATTAAAATGATTAATCGCAACAAAAACGAATTTAAGTTTGTATCATTTGCCGGCGCACCTTTAATAGCTGATGGGAAACGGTTCGGTGTTATCGGGATTTATATTACAAAATCGAAACGTGAGTTTACAAATATTGAACTTGAAAAGCTTAAAATTGTAGCCAACCTAGTTGCAATCCGATTAGAGAATGTACGTTTATACAGTGCCTTGAACCAGAGTGCAAAAAAGATGAAACAAGAAGTTAAAATCCGGCAGGAGGCTGAAAATAAATTACGTGTCGCTCTGCAGGAAGCAGAAAATTCTGCAAAAATTAAATCCGAATTTTTTGCCCAAATATCCCATGAAATTAGAACACCGGTAAACACCTTGCTAAATTTTACAGGTCTGATTAAAGAAGAATACGAGCAAAAAGTTAACAACGGTATGGAAGAGAATTTTGATATTATTAGCCGCGCCGGCAAACGATTGATTAGAACCATTGATCTAATTCTTGATATGACCGATCTTCAAGCCGGCACATACGATTATTACCCCCAACAAATAAATTTAAAAGCACTTTTGGCGGAAACGGTAGATGAATTTTTTTTTCCTGCAAAGAAAAAAAACATTACTTTATCTGCCGCTTATGCTGATGCCGATTATTCAATGTCTTTAGACGAGTATACGGTTAAACAAATTTTATAAACTTATTGGATAATGCAATAAAGTTTTCGAGCGGGGGAACAATAAGAATAACTACCTTCCTTCAAAAAGCTAAAATGAATGTTAAATTTGAAGATGAAGGAGTGGGCGTTAGTAAAGATTATTTGAAAGTTATTTTTGAACCGTTCAGGCAGGAACATCAAGGCTACACACGGTCTTACGAAGGAAATGGTCTCGGATTAACTCTTGTAAAAAAATATTGCGAGCTAAACAAAATAAAAATTGATGTTAAAAGTAAAAAAGGAAAAGGCTCGACTTTTACACTTACTTTTTAAATTCGGCACTTTTTAGTTTCCCCCCCTCAAATTAAATTGCTTTTGCATCATTACCGCCCTATTTTTGATTGTGTTTTTTTTACAAATACTTGATAAAACCTCATTAAAAAGGAGGACAAAATTATGTCGAATGCAATATTTAAAGTACCATTGCCAATAAACGAACCTATTTTAAACTACGCTCCCGGAAGCCCCGAAAAAGAAGAACTAAAAAAGAAACTTGCCGAAATGCGTTCACGCCAGATTGATATACCATTAATCATTGGCGGCGAAGAAATTCGTACAGGTAAAACTGCCGAAATACGCGCTCCGCACGATCACTCAATCCTTCTTGGCACGTATCATAAAGCCGGTGAAAAAGAAGTAAAAATGGCAATTGATGCCGCGCTTGAAGCACGCAAAGGATGGTCGCAAATGCCGTGGGAACAGCGCGCCGCAATATTCCTAAAAGCTGCCGATCTGCTTGCCGGTCCGTGGCGTGCAACATTAAATGCCGCTACCATGCTCGGTCAATCAAAAACTGCTTACCAGGCGGAGATTGACTCGGCTTGCGAATTGATAGATTTCTGGCGTTTCAATTCTTATTTTTTTACCCAAATTATGGCAGACCAGCCTTACTCGCCAAAAGGTATGTGGAACCGACTTGAGTACCGTCCGCTTGAGGGATTTGTTTTTGCTGTTACTCCTTTCAACTTTACATCCATTGCCGGTAATCTTCCTACTGCCCCTGCACTTGTTGGTAATGTTGCTTTATGGAAACCTGCATCAAGTTCAGTTTATTCTGCATATTATCTTATGAAGTTATGGGAAGAAGCCGGGCTGCCCAAGGGTGTTATAAATCTTGTTGCTGGTTCGGGCGGACAAGTTGGCGACCCCGTAATGGCAAACGAACATCTCGCCGGTATTCACTTTACCGGCTCAACCGGTGTATTCCAGTCAATGTGGAAATCTATTGGGAATAATATTCATACAATGAAATATTATCCCCGTATAGTTGGCGAAACAGGCGGTAAGGATTTTATTTTTGTACATAATACTGCCGATGTTGACGGTGTTGTTGTTGCAGCTTTAAGAGGTTCATTCGAGTACCAGGGACAAAAATGCTCGGCTGCTTCAAGAATGTATTTTCCAAAATCCCGCTGGGACGAATTCAAAACAAAATATGTTGCCGAAGTAAGTAAAATTAAGATGGGCGACATTGAAGACTTCACAAACTTTATGGGTGCTGTAATTGATAAAAACGCATTCAAGAGTATAACAGAGTACATCAAATATGCTAAAGAAGCAAAAGATGCCGAGATAATTACGGGCGGCAATTTCGATGACTCCAAAGGCTGGTTTATTGAACCTACAACAATCGTTACATCGAACCCAAAATTTAAAACTATGGAAGAAGAAATTTTTGGTCCGGTAATGACTATTTATGTTTACGATGACGATAAGTTTGAAGAGGCTTTAGAGTTATGCGATACAACATCGCCGTATGCACTAACCGGCGCAATCTGGTCGCAGGATCGAAATGTACTTGTTAAGATGTCTGATAAGTTAAAAAATGCGGCAGGCAACTTCTACATAAACGACAAGCCAACCGCAGCAGTAGTTGGTCAACAGCCGTTTGGCGGAGGGCGTGCTTCCGGCACAAATGATAAAGCCGGCAGCGCAATGAATCTGTTACGCTGGATGACAGTTAGAACAATAAAAGAAACATTTGTTCCGCCGAAAGATTGGAAATACCCTTTTATGGATGCAGAATAATTTCTTCTGTTTTGAGACGGGGTTTGTCCCCGTCTCAAATTTTATATTCTTACTCTTTTATCTTACTTCTTACTCTTTGCAATTAACCCCCAATTAAGATCGGTATCCCAATGCATCACCGAGCTAAATTTTTCGGATAATAATTTTTCGGTCATTTCTCTTGTTGCAATTCCGCGCGCATGCAGCTCATTGTTTTTTTTAAGATGCACCTTATCCATCACATCAAAACCGAGTGTGTTAAAATCGGCAATTAACAGGGTACCGGTTTTTGAGGTTGTACGTATTAACTCGCTAATACTTTTTTCGGGCTTTTCAAGATGATGAAGTGTATTGATGCAGACAATATTTTCAATCGAGTTCTCCTCAAAGGGAAGTTTCTCAAGATTTATATCGATAAATTTTACTTTATGAAGATATTCATTTCTTATTCTACTAACTGCATCCGGTCTCTGTACATCGGTAATATCGCCGGTTATAACATCGTAACCCATTCGTGTTAACACAGAAACCATACGCCCGGTACCTGTTGCAAAATCATAAACAAGGTATTTGGTATCGAGGGAAGCGGCATATACCATTTCCACATATTCGCCGCCAAAATTATAACCCCATTCCCTTAACATTGTTTCCGTATCCGAAGGAGTTATTGTATTTAATATTTCAAAATATTTTGAGTTATCATTCATGATGTGTGCATCTGTTTTCCGGGCGTTCTTCAAGTTCGCCGTTTAGATATTTTCTTATTGCGGTATCCGCATCTGTTTCATCGGTTAAAAACGGCTGAATATTATTTGATCTCAAATCATCAACAACGCGCCAGCCGCCGGAGTTAAAAATTACTGCCTGACAATCTCTCAAACCTTCAATCAATTCGTTGTGTCCGTGGTTTCCTTCACCGTGTTGATGACCTTCTCCATGATTATGCCCGTGTGTTTGATGATGAGTAAAAACATTTTCTCTAATCGTTCTATTTTTAACATTGTTGTTTTCTACTTCGTAAACAATAAACGAGCGGCAACTGCCGAGGTGTCCCGTTACGCTTACTCCGTTATTGGTTGCTACTGCTATCTTCATTACAAATTCCTTTCTTTACTGCATTTTGGACAACCTTCTGTTTCATTTGCTTCTTTTATGAAACCACATTTTTTGCATTCGAGCATAAGCCCTTTAAGTTTTTCGGGTAAACTTCCGGAAACACTGATAGCCTTACCGTTTATTATACTATCGGCTATTTTGTAATGAGCTTTTGCAATTATCCGTCCGAAGGTTGCGCGAGAAATATTCATTTTTGCAGCGCCTTCTTCCTGTGATAACAACTGCAAATCAGCAAGCCGCAAGGCTTCAACTTCATCCGATTCAAGGGTTACTTCTTCAAGATATTTATTGGGAATTCCCTGCGGTTTGAAAAAAAAAGATGATAACGCTGTCTTAATTCTGCGGAGTTTTTTTGGTCTTGGCATAAATTACTGTAATCATTGACTATCAATTTTCAATTATCTATTTACAAT